>JAISPL010000007.1 GCA_031274925.1 Syntrophobacterales bacterium
CAATCTGGCCGTTTGAAAAGCTTATAAGGAAAATCTCCTTATGATTTCATCAGAGATATATGGACGCTTGAGCCTGAAAGATTTAAAAGTGACCCAAACCATTTCAATGTGGGGGTAAATAATTAGAGCTGTGACTGCGTTCCATCATCTCTATACATAATACATAGGGAAAAACGGTGGAGGGATTGTTGAGGGGTTTAGGGAACGCCATGGGAAGGCACCCGATACGAGTTAACCAGCTATTGTCTCTCAAGATTTTGGATAAGCATCTTTTTCTCCACAAGACAGGCTCCGGAGAGGATCTGAAAAGAGTAATATGCCCTCATCTGTGTGTCCATAAAGATCGGCAGCAAAGCGATAGAGACGCTTTCAGTGGACCGTCTCTTTAACAAGAAGATATCTTTCATAAGGAACTGTCGGACTTCTCACAATTATTGCGTCAAGCATTTCGTCTGCAGTTCGATTGCGTCAATCAAGAGGCAGTGTCTCCAGACGAACTGAGGACTAAGCAGACCCAAAACCACGTGTGGAATCATAAGCCCTTATCTTTTCCTTGACTGTCAGCTTTTAAGGTATCGCCAGGATTATGATAAAATTCAATACTGTAGTTATCCCAGACGTGAACACCATACAGGAGAGGTTGTGCGGATCATGTCGGAGATGGAAGCGGATGCGATGAATTATATCTTTTTATCACGTCGCCAGGATTGTTTTCGGCTAATGCCACGGGGATGATCGTACAGCCTCAAAGCGCCAAAATTATTGACTTCATGGTAAAGCATCACAATCATGCCATTTCAAGCGAGCGTGTACTAAGCGAGCACATCATCGGTCTGATTAAACGCTTCAAAATCATGGCGGATAAATATCGCAACCGCAGAAAATGTTTCGGCTTACGCTTCAATCTGATTGCCGGTATCTGTAATTATGAAAGGCTATAATTTTGGAAGGGGTCTATTGTATAATCGACAGCCCTCGCCCTGTCACGTTCATGAGCCCGGTCTACCCTCAAATGTGCCCATGGCTGTCTCCCGGGCACACCAGGGCCGGACCCATGAGCTTGATATTGTCCAGAATTTAGGTTAAAATATAGGCTGATCAAGAAAACCTTATCTTTCTTTGTCAAATCACGTTGCAAAAGGACCAATTACCATGAAAATATCGCATCATAAAGCCGTTACGGTTGAGTACACTCTGTTAGATGACGACGGGACCGTTCTGGACACTTCTAAAGGACGTGAGCCTTTAAACTATATCCACGGGGCCAGAGAAGTCCTACCTGGATTCGAATCTGCTCTTGAAGGCAAGTGTCCGGCAGACCGCGTTTCGTTTGTACTCACCCCGTCTGAGGGTTACGGAGAACGAGACGAAGAACTAGTCTTTTCACTTCCCCGAGAACGGTTCAATGAAATAGATAACCTTCGCGAAGGTATGCAGTTCGCCGTGAACGGACCGGAGGGCGGGATGGTCATGACGGTAGTGAACATGGGAGGCAATGAAGTAACCCTTGACGGAAATCACCCGCTCGCGGGCAACAACCTTCATTTCGAGGTAGAGGTACTGGAAGTCCGTGATGCATCCGAAGGAGAGATACGGGAATCGCTTAAAGAAACCGGGTGTGGTTGCATGGTGGGTAGCCCTCCGGAAGGCGGCTGCCATTGATGTTCGGACGGTTAGTGTCCTTTGAAACATATTGAGGGACATTGTTTTGCACCAGATATCAGGATAGTAGCCCGGACATTGATAAATACAGCCCGGCTGTGGCCTCATGTGGATCACAATAAAATCACGCATGAAACAGCTTCGTAAAAGGGGGAAATATGGTAATAGGAAAAATAAACAGAGGTTCAAAAGAACGACTAATGGTAACCGTTGAAGATTTCAAGGGCTCACAGGTCGTCAATCTGGGCATATACAAAATCATTAACGATGGGGAGTTGTCGCCTACCGGCGAGAATATCAGCTTCACACCAGACAAGATTGAGATGATTATCAACTTACTGAGAGAGGCCCAGAAAAAAACCGTCTAAGTGTTGGGCGGGCGTTGCCGCATGGTTGAATTAGTCCCGGAATTAGGGTATTCTTTCTTGGTCTAGCTGAATCTATTTATGAGGAGCGAGAATGCATATCTCCATAATCGGAACCGCAGGCTCAGGTAAATCGACCCTTTTCTTGGCCCTGAGCGGAATTTCCGACGACAATCAGGTTCATACGCCCACACTTGCAACCATAGACGTTCCCGACGAACGCCTTGATAACCTCACGCAAATCTTCAAACCGAAGAAGACTGTTTATGCTCGGATTGAGCTGTCAGACACGTTACCTATCGGAAAAAACGATTTGCGCAACGAGACCATCCAGTTAAAAGCGCTTCAGCAGATGCGCTTAAGCGACGCCTTCCTCTTGGTACTGCCAGCCTACAGGCCGGAAATTGATACCGACCCGTACTCTCATTTCGCATTAATATACAGCGAGTTCATACTCTCAGACATGTCCCAGATAGAAACACGCCTTGAACGAATCAGCAAGCAGATGGGGAAAAAAGATAACGCCCTTCTGCATCAGGAGAAAGAAATGCTGGAGAGGTGCCTTGAGCATCTTAATAAGGAGCAGCCACTTTCGACTCTTGATCTTCTCGACAAGGAAGGAAAAACGTTTCGGGGGTTTCAATTCTTATCTCAAAAACCAATGCTGGCCGTCATGAACTGCGCGGAGGAAATGCTCGGCGAGGCGGATAAAGCGGAGGAGGAATTAAACCAGAGGTTCCCGGGGCACCTCCCGCTCGTCACGGCATGCGCAAAACTGGAGTCGGAATTGGCGCTCATGTCTTCCACCGAGAGAGACGAGTACATGCAGGCTTATGACATCAAAGAGGCGCTCCGGCCGAAGATTATCCGCCTTGCGTATGATACACTGGGACTTTTGACGTTTTTCACGGTGGGAGAAGACGAGTGCCGTTCATGGCCGATCAAAAGAGGAATGACAGCACAGGAGGCCGCAGGGACCATCCATACGGATTTTTACAACAAATTTATTCGTGCGGAAACGGTCGCATACGATGATTTCCTGCAACACGGAGGATTTGCGGGATGCAAAAAAGCCGGTCTATGGCGCCTTGAAGGTAAAACATACGTGGTACAGGATGGGGACATTCTGACGATCAGGGCCGGAAACTGATTCCGGCATAAATCCTAGGTGTTTAGACCCCTCCTGGGGTTTTTGGTTCTATCTTTCCGGTTTTAAGAAAAAAGATGCTCTCGCCGAAATAATAGCTTTTTATGATGCCGTTCCGTTCAAGTCCGCTGAGGCGGCTTTTCACCTTCAGATAAGGTACCCCCGTTATCTTCACGATATCCTCAAGGTTCATTGATCTTCTTTCTAATATTCCCAGAACTATCTCTTCCCAGTCCGCATCATCGTCACCGTCCTCCACCGCCTGTTCAAATGTCGACACAACTTCGCATTTATCGCCGAAAAACCGGCACACTTCCTCAAGAGCGGATGTTTCCATGGCTCCTGTTGCTTCCTCACAGGGAGGTCGGGTGACGGTATTGAGATGAACCTTGTCCACATCAAGGTAATCTATGATCCTCTTGAACTCCTTTAATTCTTCAGGGTCGTCATTAATGTCTCTGATCATCATGATTTCAAGCCATATCTCTCCATCGTATGCGTTCCGGAACCTCTCCAGTCCCTCCGTGACCATTTCAAGCCCGATGAGAGGGTGAGGTCTGTTAATGTAATGAAAGATATCATCACTCGCGGCATCAAGAGAAGGGAGCACAACATCAGCCTCCAAGAGATCATTACGAACTTCTTCCAGATGCAGGAGCGATCCGTTGGTGATAATGGCTATGGGTACACGCGTCTTTTTCTTTATCTCCCTGATCATGTACCTCAGGTCACTGTTCAGCGTAGGTTCTCCCGAACCGGAAAAAGTAACAAAATCTACCCGGTTCTCCTTTGAAACATTTCTACTCACTTCTTCAACTACTTCGTCAGGATCGAAAAACCGGCGCCGCTCAACCTCAAGGTAGGTGGTCTTGCCTATCTGACAATATATACAATCATAGCTACAGTATTTCGACCGGATAGTATCTACGCCCAGCGAAAACCCAAGCCTCCTTGAAGGTACTGGTCCAAAAACATATTTACTCATAAAAAAATAATATACAATAGTTACAGAAAAAGCAAACCGGCATAGATCCTCCTTCCTGTCCTTCCTCTCGACTGGCCGTCCAGGCCGTCATAGTTTTCGTGGGAGTTCTTCTTAGCTGGCTTATAAGGACGCCTTCGAACGCAAACTGGAGCTCTGCGCCATCCTCTTTAAGAGGATTATCGGCTGATATTTTTCGTCGTCACCTCGCCCAGTCTGCCATCGCCACGGGATTGGACAACACCCCTGGACTAACGAACCGGACTATCAAGGAAGCGACTGTTGGCCGTTACCATTATGGCAGTCATAAAGAACACTTCCATATATTTCTCATGGCGTACAATCTGGCAGATCATTTGAAAAGCTTATAAGGAAAATCTCCTTATGATTTCATCAGAAATATATGGACGCTTTAGCCTGGAAGATTTACATGTGATCCAAACAATTTTAATGTGGGGGTAGACAGTTAATTGCTGGTATCCTTAAAATCTTCGCCAAAATTCTTTTCGAAGCTCTCTGACGATTCACTTCGGGCCGTCCTCTTGGGGACTTTTACAGTCACAAGGGTGGACTGCGGCGAGACAATCTCCGATAATCAAGATACATTTCTTACATAAAGATCTGTTTTTGGTGATATGCCCTATCACCTAAAAATACTCCATCAAGCTCTTTTTTTCGCCGGTTTCTTGTTTGGAGCCGGATTCGTCTGGTGGGCCCAAGATTTTTTATCCTTGGCGCAATTTTTTGTAGGAGTTTTGTTCGAGACGGGGCTTGCTGCCTGAACACTCCAAGGAGATAGCGACGCTGCGAACAAGAAGATTGTGAGCACGGCAATACGTCTTTTTAGCATGGTATTCCTCCGAATCTGTTAATGTTAAATTATAATAGAAATTGTTTCACCATTTATTCACGTGATCGTCTGCTATAAATACACCGTCAGGAAGACTTTGTCTACGGTAATCTGCCAACATGTATGTTTCGGTATTTTAGAAGGATGTTTTTCTGTATTTCCCAATAATATCTAAGGGTGTACGGATTGTAATGTATTGCATGGTATCTTGTTGGCACGGCTTAAACAGGTTTTTCCAATTCCGTGAAAGTATAGAAAAACAGGTAGCGGAAAATACGATATTCGGTGGAGGCTTTAGACTCCCAACCCCTATAAACAATCCCCTCATTGGTTTCTGCGATAGGGATGAGAGCATTGGAGCAGCACCAGATTCCATCACCAGTGATATGGTAAGTTAATTATACTCACCAAAGGACTTCCTTCCCTGAAACAGGTATCAGGAAGATAATCCTAGATGACCTCTCCCTCTTTTTATGTCTTACCATATGAAAGCATTGAATTGAGTCTCGCCAAAGATGCGTATTCTATGAAAAGTCTCATCATAAAAAGAACATATCTTCTTGCTTGTCCATAACGTCATAGAACTTACACATTATGAGGATGAGACTTTTCATCCTTCAGAGAAGTGTATGACATGTCGCATAGACGAAACGGAAGAGAGGATCTTCCGATGTAAGAGAGATGCAGGATAGATGATCAGCAGGGGAGGAACAGTGGGAAAAGAGGCGAGTCGGTTGCCCCGATCCCTCAAAGATGGTATATTATCGCAGTGAACAGAATTTTCGTTAAAGGTGCACGTCAGCATAACCTCAAGAACATTGATGTCGAGCTTCCCAGGAACAAAATGGTGGTGATCACGGGACCGAGCGGGTCAGGCAAATCTACCCTTGCCTTCGATACGATCTACGCGGAGGGGCAAAGACGTTACGTCGAATCTCTCTCGTCTTATGCGAGACAGTTTCTAGAGCTTATGGACAAGCCAGATATGGACTACATTGAAGGGTTGTCCCCAGCCATCAGCATTGAACAGAAAACTATCAGCAAAAACCCTCGCAGTACGGTGGGGACGGTCACTGAAATTTACGATTACCTGAGACTCCTATTTGCCAGGATCGGGCATGTCTTCTGTTATGGCTGCGGGAAGGAGATAAAAAGCCAACACACTCCGCAGATCGTAGACCACATCTTATCTATGCCACAAGGGACCATGCTTGCCATTCTGGCCCCCATCGTAAGAGGACGAAAAGGAGAGTACCGCAAGGAAATTGATGAACTGAGGAAGCAGGGTTTTTCACGGATCAAATTGAACGGTGCCATAGTCGATCTATCAGAAAACATCACACTTGACAAGTACAAGAAGCACGACATTGACGTCATCATAGACAGGATCACTCTGAGGGAAGGAGTTGAACGAAGGCTTTTCGAAGCAGTGGAGCTTGCCTTGCAGAAGGCGGAAGGAATCATAAAAGTCGAAACTCCGAAAAATGTTATGGTCTTCAGCGAGAAATTTTCCTGCCCCGATTGTGGCATAAGCTATCCTGAGATTGCTCCCCGCATGTTCTCCTTCAATAATCCTTACGGAGCATGCCCCACCTGTCTCGGCCTCGGGGTCAAGGAGTTTTTCGATCCTGCGCTCATTATCCCGAACCATGACCTCTCCCTGAGGGAGGGGGCTGTGCTCCCTTGGGGCGAGAAGAGCTCTGTTCACTTTATGCCCTTTCTTGAAGCCCTCGTCAACCGCTATAGCATAGACATCGAGGAGCCTTACAGGGATCTCCCGGAAGAAGTCCGCAACGTAATCCTTTACGGCACCAAAGAAGATCTTGAATTTTTCACCAACAAAGGAGGAAAAAGACACCTCGTCAGAAGACGCTTTGAGGGGGTAATAAAAGAGCTTCAAAGAGATTGGGAGAACGCCGACTTTTTCGAGAAAGCCCGGCTTGAACGGTTTATCAATCTTATACCGTGTCCATCATGCAACGGGGCGAGGTTGAAAAAGGAGATGCTTTGGGTAAAGATTAATGATCTCAACATTGATGAAATTACCCGTATGACCATCGCCCTTGGTCTCGACTTCTTCTCGGCCCTGAAGCTTACCGAAAAAGAGATGGAAATCGCAAAATCGATCCTCAAAGAGATTATCTCCCGCCTCAGATTCCTCATGGATGTCGGGCTCGACTATATTACCATAAACCGAAATTCTGGGACGCTCTCTTCAGGAGAGTCACAAAGAATTCGCCTCGCCACCCAGATCGGCTCTGGCCTGACAGGCGTTCTCTATATTCTTGACGAGCCAAGCATAGGACTCCATCAGAGAGATAACGAAAGGCTCCTTACCACCCTTTTTAGGCTGAGAGACCTTGATAACACGGTCATAGTCGTAGAACACGATCATGATGCCATCGTCTCTTCGGACTACGTTATAGACCTGGGGCCCGGCGCAGGGGAAAACGGAGGTCACCTCGTCTTTCAGGGTACGCCAAATGACTTGGCGGCCCATGAGACTTCCGTCACCGGGATGTTTATCTCAAAAAGACGGGAAATCAAGCAACCCGACAAAAGAAGGACTCCAAAGGGAGTCATCAGGATTAAGGGAGCTCACTCCCACAACCTCAAACATATCAACGTCACCATTCCCATTGGGATCTTCACGTGCGTCACGGGGGTTTCCGGCTCGGGAAAGAGCACTTTGATTGTCGATACCCTCTACCCTCTCCTTAAACAAAAAATTTACAAGTCGAAAGAACGGGCAGGAGAAACGGAAGGCATTGAGGGGTTCGAGGCAATAGACAGGGTTATCGATATAGATCAGTCACCCATTGGAAGGACTCCAAGGTCGAATCCAGCCACCTATACGGGCATCTTTACCCCCATAAGAGAACTTTTCACGAAACTCCCGGAGTCACGGATGAGAGGGTACAAAGAGGGGAGGTTCTCCTTCAACGTGAAAGGAGGCCGGTGCGAGACCTGTGCAGGCGAAGGCTACGTTACCATCGAAATGCAGTTCCTTCCCGATGTGTATATCGTCTGCGACACCTGCAAAGGGAAGAGATACAACAGGGATACCTTGGAGGTTAAATACAAAGGAAAGAGTATTGCCGATGTCCTGGAGATGACCGTGACTCAGGCCTTGGATTTTTTCTCTTCTATTCCCACGATAAAGGCAAAACTGAAAATCCTGAATGAGGTAGGACTTGGCTACATCAAACTTGGCCAGGCGGCGACCACCCTCTCAGGGGGAGAAGCTCAGAGGATCAAGCTCTCTCGTGAGCTATCAAAACGGGATACGGGCGCGACCCTATATATCCTCGACGAGCCCACCACAGGGCTTCACTTCTCCGACATAGAGAAGCTCCTACACGTACTTATGGAGCTTGTCGACAGAGGCAATACCGTCGTAGTGATTGAGCATAACCTTGATGTGATAAAATGCGCTGACCATGTTATTGATCTCGGCCCGGAGGGGGGAGACAAAGGCGGGACCGTCATCGTCGAGGGGACTCCCGAAAAGGCCATGGCTACACCCGACAGTTACACAGGGATATTCCTCAAGAGATACTTGGACAGTTAAGGAGGCCCATGAAAAAACTTGTTGTAATACCTGCCCGTTACGCATCTGCAAGGCTCCCAGGAAAACCGCTACGCACCATCGCGGGAAAACCTCTTATCCAATGGGTGTATGAAAAAGCAATATCTTCCTCAGCCGACAATATCCTTGTGGCAACGGATGACGAAAGGATACAGGAAACGTGCGCCTCTTTCGGCGCGGAAGCCGTCATGACAGATCCCTCACTTAGATCTGGCACCGACAGAGTCTATGAAGCTATATCGGGAAAGAAGGGAGATCTTATCGTAAACCTTCAGGGTGACGAGCCCTTTATAGAACCGTCCATGATTGATACCCTTTTTCGAATCATGGAAGAGGATGTTCCCATGGCGACGCTGTGCACCCCGATTTCCCGGGAAGAGTACGAGAACCCGAATACGGTAAAGGTTGTACTTGACAAAAGCCACTATGCCCTCTATTTCTCTCGCTCGCCCATTCCGTACATCAGAGAAGCACTGGAGGTCCCTCTTTACGGCCATATCGGCATCTACGGCTTCTCCAGATCTTTCCTGTCTCTGTTCGTGGCTATGGAAAAAGGGCTCCTTGAAGAGGCTGAATCCCTGGAGCAGCTCAGAGTGCTGGAAAACGGGGTAAGGATTAAAGTAGCCCCCGTACATTATACCGGCTTCGGGATAGACACCGAGGAAGATCTAAAAAAAGCGGAGGAAAGGATGGCGAAAGATTGACAGTCGTTCGTCGTCAGTTATTGGTTAAAAAAAGTGAATGGTAATTAGCCCAAGTCAAAATCACTGGATTTACCGCGCCTCACTGAACATTCTGATGCAAACAGCGGCCAAGCGCACTTAGCAGTTGGAAGTTACCTCGGGTTTTCGGTGAAACTGTTGACAAAAACGTTACAATATAGTCTATTATTAGCCTTTTAATACACATTTCAGGAGGTGATGCCGCATGATATGCACAACGTTAAAATCGGGAACAGAATGTTTGTTTATGAAGAAAACAGGATGCTCCTATAGTGGTGGAAAGTGTTTCACAATCGTGGAAAGTTGCGAAGGTTGCACGAGAATCATGGAATTCGAAACAGGCAAGTACTGCACAAGTTTCCCTGATCCGTCTCAAAAATGGCTGAAGGGCGTCTGTTCCATGTCATCGCACGTAAAGAAAACAAAAGCGGTGGAAGGGCAGAAGATAAACCCACTCAAAGCCTCGAAAAGAGCCGCTGGGAAGAAGTAATTTTCTCACAGGAAAATACTCGACTCTGAAAGGGCCTATCGTTTAACAATATCTATCGTGACATTGAACAGGAATTGGGGCGTATCTTATGCCGTTTCCTTTTTCACACGTCCAACGTTTAGGCCCTTCATGCTTGATATCACTTTATGGTTGACTTTTGGTTGTAATTAATGGTAAATAAAGGCTAAATTATCTGGAGGGTTGACGTTGAGGAAAAATAAATCGGCAGTGAAGAAAGCGCGGCAGTCAGAACAGAAAAGATTGAGAAATTTCCATGTGAAATCCACCATGAAAACATATATAAAGAAAATCTACGCCGTCATGGAAAACAAAGACACGGAACATGTGGACGAAGCTTTCAAAAAAGCCGTTTCATTTATCAATAGAGCGGCCTCTAAGGGTGTGATCCACTCTAACAACGCGTCCAGGAAAGTATCCAGGCTTTCAAAGAAGGTTCATACGTTTCTAAACAAGGCATAATCATTTTCCATTCAAGATTATTCATTTATATTTGGTGACCGTCCCGGGTGTCTTTCTCTGTGGGTCACAATTTATTATCTTTCTTTCAAGGGCCTCTTCTTGAAATAGGGGATGAAATTTGGACTTGGCTTGTTCCCTTAGTAGGTAAAAGCGTATCCTTGAGAATATATACGATTATATCAGTAATCTACAAGTAGAGCTGCGATAAACTTCCTCGCCATCCTTGCCGAGATAGTCTGAAACGCATTTCTCTTATTGAAGTCTTCAGCCTGAATATCATTCGTATTATATGGCTCGGAATCTGAGAAGAACCATCTTTTTATGAACGTACCATCCCTCTTGGAAAGAACAAGTTCCACGTCAATGGTCGCTGTTTTCTGAATAACAATACCTTGGGCGCTCATGGAAGAAGGCCGGATGAGTATTTGTTTTATAATCCCCTGAAGGTGACTGTCCGCATCAGGTCTGTTTAAATCGAAAAGTCCCGCACTAAGGACTTCCTGCGAAAAGGTATCGGTAACATAAAGTGAAGCGTGGGGTTCATAGGTAATGTTCTTGAAAGGCCCCATAGAAAGCGAGGTGATATCTCCGCCATAAATACCCCTCCCTCCAAGTCCTACCATCTGGTATCCGCACGAGCAGACCGACAGCAACACAACCGCCATCAAAAAAATCCAGCCTAACCTTCTGTTTAATTCTTTCATGAATCAATACTCCATCTAACCGGAAACTACTATATTGACCAGTTTATTGGGTACTATTATGGTCTTTCTTATTTCCTTGCCTTCAAGATGCCGCTTCACCTTTTCGAGATTCAATACAATCTCTTTCAGGCGTGATTCTTCAATATCTCTCTCAACTTCGCACCCGTCTCTCAATTTCCCGTTGATCTGGACCACGATGGTAACCTTGCCCTCTGTTATATAATTCTCGTCGTACTTTGGCCACCAAGTCCCAAGAGTACGATCCTTTCCACCGATCATGTCCCAAAGCTCCTCTGTAATATGGGGAACAAACGGAAAAAGGAGAGCAATAATGGTTTCAACGGCTCCTTTCACAAGGGCCCGGGCTTCTGATCCGGTCCTTTCGGTCTCAAGGAATTTGTATGTTGTGTTGACAAGCTCCATAACGCTTGCTATGGCCGTATTCAGATGAAACCTGTCGACATCTTCCGTCACTTTTTTTATAGTCTGATGGACTTTATAGGTCAACTGGATGAAGTCGCCGTCTTTGCTTCCAGGCACAAAAACAGCCTCGACATCTCGAAATTCTTCGCTTCGTTCCGCTACAAGCCTCCAGACTCTCTGAAGGAACCTGAAACTCCCCTCCACGCCTTTGTCACTCCAATCCAGGTCTTTCTCCGGAGGAGAAGCGAAAAGACAGAAGAGCCTCGCCGTATCAGCGCCGTATTTTTCTATGAGGTAGTCCGGATCAACAATATTACCTTTCGATTTGCTCATTTTCGAGCCGTCCTTGATCACCATCCCTTGGGTAAGAAGGTTCTTGAAGGGTTCTCGCTCCCCAACCAACCCCAGTTCTCTCACAACCCGGTTAAAAAATCTCGAGTAGAGAAGATGGAGCACTGCATGTTCGACGCCTCCGATATACTGGTCCACAGGCGCCCAATAATCAACACACTCCCTGTTGAGAGGGGCCAGAGTATAATCAGGGCATGCATATCGGAGAAAATACCATGACGACTCAACAAAGGTGTCCATTGTGTCCGTTTCTCTTCGCGCGGGCTTTCCGCATTTAGGGCATACCGTCTCATAGAATAGATCGTAGTCCTGAAGCGGTGACTTGCCCACTGCCTTTACTTCGAGATCAAGGGGCAACGCCACCGGAAGTTCTTCATAGGGAACGGGCACCGTCCCGCAATCTTCGCAGTAGATGATCGGGATAGGGGTACCCCAGTATCTCTGTCTCGATATACCCCAGTCTCTCAAGCGAAAGTTCACTTTCCCCCTGCCAAACCCCTTCTCTTCAAGGTAAGCTATAATCTTCGGGATGGCATCTCTGTTCTCAAGACCGTCAAAGGGTCCGGAGTTCATCAGCACTCCGTCATCCACATACGCTTCCTTCATTGTCTTCGAATCAAGACTTTTCCCTTTGGGTACGATAGTTGTTACGACAGGCAGATTATACTCTTTGGCGAATTCGAAGTCTCTCTGGTCATGGGCAGGAACGGCCATGATAGCGCCTGTTCCGTATTCCATGAGGACAAAGTTTCCGATATATATGGGGATTCTTGCCCCGGTGAGAGGATTTGTCACACATTTACCCGTAAAGACACCTTCTTTCTTGAGTTCCACTTCCGCCCTGAAACTTCTATCTTGGGCTTTGACTCTCTCCACAAAGGCACGGACGCCCTGTTCCTGTGGGGTGCCTATAGCCATGGAAACGGCAAGAGGATGCTCTGGCGCAAGGACCATGAACGTCACGCCATAGAGGGTATCGGGCCTCGTGGTAAAAATTGTAAGAACCCCTCCTTCCTCCATGGGAAAGTCCACTTCCACTCCGTGGCTTTTTCCAATCCAGTTCTTCTGCATGCTGAGAACTTTTTCCGGCCAGCCAGGTAGTTTGCCGCAATACTCATACAGTTCATCGGCATACTTCGTGATGGCGAAAAACCACTGGGTAAGCTCTTTCTGGATTACCTGCTCGCCACACCTCCAGCATGCCCCGCTCTCCACCTGTTCGTTGGCAAGCACGGTCTGGCACTTGGGACAGTAATTGACCGGCGAGCTTTTCCTGTATACAAGCCCCAACTCAAACATTTTCAGAAATATCCACTGTTCCCACCTGTAGTATTCCACATCACAGGTGGCAAACTCCCGAGACCAATCGTAGCTGAACCCCAGTCTCTTCAACTGTTTCCTCATATAGTCGATGTTTTCGCGGGTCCATGTGGCGGGAGCAATACCGCGCTCAATTGCCGCATTTTCCGCCGGCATTCCAAAGGCATCCCATCCCATAGGGTGCAGGACGTTGTAGCCTCTCATCCTTTTATACCGGGCTATTACGTCTCCTATTGAGTAGTTCCTCACGTGACCCATATGTATCCTGCCCGAAGGATAAGGGAACATTTCGAGGAGGTAATATTTCTCTTTTGTAGTATCCTCCGTGACAAAAAAAGACCTGTTCTTCTCCCACACGGACTGTCTCTGCTCTTCTATTGCATGCGGCTCATAAGGCTTCATTTCTTAAGCACCTCGTACCAACCCTTCATCATTTATTTATCATCGCCCTTACGCGCAATCTCAGGGCATTCAGTTTAATAAAACCTCCCGCGTCTTTCTGATCGTACACGGCATCCTCGTCAAAGGTTGCAAAATCCTGTCTGTAGAATGATTTGTCGGACTTCCTGCCCACCACGGTACAGTTGCCTTTATACAACTTCACCTTTACTGTGCCCGTTACACCCTTTTGAGACTCATTGACGAAAGCCTTCAGGGCTTCCATCTCGGGAGAGTACCAGAAACCGTAATAGATAAGATCCGATATCTTTGGTATGAGGCTGTCCCTGAGATGCATGACTTCACGGTCCATGGTGATCGTTTCCATGCCTCTGTGGGCTACATGCAAAATCGTACACCCTGGGGTCTCATAGACGCCTCTCGATTTCATCCCAACAAATCTGTTTTCCACTATATCCACTCTACCGATTCCGTTCGCACCTGCGAGTTTGTTGAGGTGAATCACCAACCTGGCGGGGGACATCTCTTTGCCGTCCACTTTCACCGGTACGCCGTCCACAAACTCAATCTCCATGTAGGTGGGCTTATCTGGCGCCCTTTCCGGCGAGACAGTGGTGAGGAACATGCGCTCATCGGGTTCATTCCAAGGATCTTCCAGTATGCCGCCTTCGTAGCTTATATGCATGAGGTTTCTGTCCATACTGTACGGTTTAGCTTTAGTAACAGGCACCTCAATACCATGTTTCTCTGCATAATCAATAAGCTGTTCCCTTGCGGTAAAGTCCCATTCCCTCCACGGGGCGATAATCTTTACATTAGGTTCTAAGGCATAAAATGTCAGCTCGAATCTGACCTGATCGTTTCCTTTACCTGTGGAACCATGGCAGACCGCATCAGCATTTTCCTGTCTCAGAATCTCAATGTGCCGTTTTGCGATGAGAGGTCTGGCCAGGGAAGTGCCCATTAAATAGGTCCCCTCATAGACCGCATTCGCCTTGATGGCGAAAAAGACAAAGTCCCTCGCGAATTCCTCTTTAAGATCCTCTATGTAGACCTTGGATGCGCCGGTCTTGAGAGCTTTTTCTTCAAGGCCAACCAATTCTTCCTCCTGCCCCACATCGGCGGCATAAGCAATAACTTCACAATTATAAACTTCTTTCAGCCACTTGACGAGTATCGACGTATCAAGACCGCCCGAGTAAGCCAATACCACCTTCTTAATTTCTCTCATGTTGGACCTCCATTCTTCAAATTAACGAAGAATCATGAATGGGCCACGAAGATATGTCTTGCGGAGTCTGTTAACCCACTCTTTTGTTCTCCATTATGCATGTATTTATGAATATGCGGTGTTCAGGGAATCCCGGAGACTATTGATGCTTCCATTATTTATCTCCCGACATGAGCCATTCCAAGAGAGCCTTCTGCGCGTGGAGCCTGTTCTCCGCCTGTCTAAAGATAATCTCCTGGTTCGCTTCGAATATCCGGTCTGACACCTCTTTATTTCTGTGAGCGGGCAGACAGTGCATGACTACTGCGCTCTCGTTCGCTTCCTTCATGATTTCTCCGTCAATCCTGAACGGAGCAAAAGTCGCCATTCGCTCCTCATGCTCTCCCTCCTGCCCCATACTGACCCATACGTCCGTATAGACAATATCGGCTCCATCGGCCGCCTCACGAGGGTCGTGCGTGTAAACGAATTTTTCATTCCTCTCGGCTTCCTCAAGCAAGGTCTCGTTCGGACCATAAAACTCCGGTGTGGCCACTGACAGCCTGAGACCAAGGAGGATTGATGCCTCCAGCCACGAATTTGCGACATTGTTACCGTCACCGATATAGGCGATCTTTACGTTATCAAGTCTTCCTTTTAATTCTTGGATGGTGAGCAGGTCAGAAAGTATCTGACACGGGTGATAAAGGTCTGAAAGGCCGTTAATAAGGGGTACCGTCGCCCATCGGGCAAGCTCATCTACAAGTGCCTGGCCGTAGGTCCTTATCATCACAGCATCCACATATCTACTAAGTACCCTCGCCGTATCCCTTACAGGCTCTCCTCTCCCTATCTGGGTCTCCTGGGAGGTCAGAAATACCGCATATCCTCCCAACTCCCACATACCGATTTCAAAAGAAATCCTAGTCCTAGTGGAGGCCTTCTCAAAGATCATGGCAAGACTCTTGCCCTTAAGTGGCTTAAACTCCTTACCTTGCCTTCTCTGCTCCTTCAAAAACGCCGAGCGCTCCAGCAAATAACGGCATTCTTCCTTATTGATATCAAGTAGTTTTGTAAAATCACGCTTTGGTCGCATACTCTATTCTCTATCCTTATCGACTCTTAGCTGTTTGGAAAAGATGCGATCAGCCGTCTCAAGAAAAAGATCAATGTCCTCTTTCTTTACTATTAGTGGGGGTACTAAACGCAGGATTTTTCCTTTCGTACAATTGAGGATAATACCTTCTTTCATAAACTCTTTCTGGACCGCATCTCCATTGATGTCGAGTTCCACCCCCAAAATGAGCCCCATGCCGCGTATTTCCTTTATAAACTGGAACTTTGTCTTGAGGGAAATGAGCCCCTCACAGAGATATCTACCCATCTCCTCACAATTCCTGATCACGCCCTCATCAATCAACGTATTAATGGTAGCTGTGACAGCTGCACATGCCAGAGGGTTCCCACCAAAGGTCGACGCATGAGTCCCAGGTTCAAATGCATTCATTACCTCATTTTTTGCCGTGATGGCGCCCACGGGAAACCCGTTGCCCAGCGCCTTGGCGAGGCTCATAATATCAGGCTCAATACCGTAATGTTCATAGCCGAAGAATTTGCCCGTTCTTCCCATACCAGTCTGGACTTCGTCGAGAATCATGAGTATGTCTTTTTCCTTGGTCAACTGCCTTAACGCAGATATGTATTCTTTGTTCGCCGAATAGACGCCTCCTTCGGCCTGTATGGGCTCAAGCATCACAGCACACGTTTTGTCCCCTAATGCCTGCTCCACGGCTTCTATGCTGTTAAAGGGCACATGGATGAACCCGGGCAACATAGGAGAAAACCCTTCGTGGAATTTAGTCTGTCCTGTAGCCGAAAGACTGCACATGGTCCTCCCGTGGAACGAGTTCTCCATGACGATAATCTCGTATCTGCCTTCGCCATACTTCTTCCACGAGTATCTTCTTGCGAGTTTTATAGCGGCCTCGTTGGCTTCCGCGCCGCTGTTGCAGAAAAATACCTTGTCCCCGAACGAATTCTCCACAAGGAGCTTTGCCGCCTTTATCTGTGGTTCAGTATAAAAAAGGTTTGAAGTATGAAAAAGCTTCATTGCCTGAATTGCCAAGCCCTCAACCACCTCCTTCCTGGCGTGGCCAAGGTTACATACTGCAATGCCTGCTAAAAAATCGAGGTACCTTCTGCCATCTATATCCCAGAGCCAGCAACCCTCTCCTTTTGTCGCCACTATGGGGTACCGACTATACGTATTCGCAATGTACTCTGAAGCCTTAACCATTAATTCCTTGTGCATCAGGCTCCTCCTATGATCTCGGTGCCGACACCGGAATCAGTAAATATCTCAAGTAGAATGGCATGGGCAACTCTGCCGTCCACCACATGGGTCTCCCGTACTCCTCCCCGAATTGCATCAACACAACACATCACCTTGGGGATCATGCCTCCTGTGACAGTCTTGTTCTCAATTAGTCTGTCCACTTCTTTCTCTTTCAGGGTCGAAAAAAGCCTCCCTTCTCCGTCGAGCACACCCTCCACATCGGTAAGCAGTATAAACTTATCCGCCGACATTGCCTTCGCGATGCTTCCTGCCGCAGAGTCGGCGTTCACATTGTATGAATGGCCGTCCACTCCGTCCGCGATAGGCGCCACGACCGGGATGTATCCGTGCCTACTAATATTCTTCAGGATATCGACGCCCACATCTACTATCTCGCCAACAAAACCGATCTCCTTGTTTTCCACTTGCTTTGCGACAAGAAGCCGTCCGTCTTTACCGGAAAGCCCTATCGCTTTCCCTCCCATATCATTGATATTTTTAACAATCTCTTTATTGACATGACCCGATAGGACCATTTCCGCAATTTCCAGGGTCTTGTCGTCCGTCACGCGAAGGCCGTCGATAAAACTAGAAGGGATTTTAAGATCCTTGAGTAGCCTGCCTATCTCCGGTCCGCCTCCGTGGACGATAATCGGGTTGATCCCAACGTATTTGAGAAGGACCACATCTTTGGCAAACTCTTTCTTTAGACTCTCTTCTTCCATTGCGGCCCCACCGTACTTGATCACGAACGTGGTACCCGAAAACTTTTTAATATATGGCAACGCTTCGAGAATGGTCTCAACTTTTTCTCTCATAGTATGTACCTGCTCAGATCGTCTTTTTCAAGGAATTCTCCAAGTTTTTCCCTCACATAGGCCTTTGTTATGACAATTTTCTCTTCTTTCGTATCGGGAGCAGAAAACGATATATCTTCAAGCAGCTTCTCCATGACAGTGTAGAGCCTTCGGGCGCCTATATTTTCCGTCATTTCATTAATCTTCTGTGCAATGTCGGTAATTTCCTCTATAGCCTTCTTCTCAAACTCCAGTTTTATGTTCTCCGTCGCAAGGAGTGCCTTGTACTGCTTAAGAAGGGCATTGTCCGGCTCGGTAATAATCCTGAAGAAATCGTCCTTGTTTAAGGGGTCAAGCTCAACCCGGATCGGGAATCGACCCTGCAGCTCTGGGATAAGATCCGAAGGCTTTGACATATGGAACGCCCCCGCGGCGATGAAGAGCACATGGTCCGTCTTCACCATGCCGTACTTGGTGGTAACCGTTGTCCCTTCCACGATGGGAAGAATATCGCGCTGCACCCCTTCCCTTGAAACATCAGGGCCGTGCGTATGGTCTCTGCTGGCGATCTTGTCAAGCTCGTCAAGAAAAATAATACCAGACTGTTCCACCCTTTCAATAGCGTCTTGGACGACTTTGTCCATATCAATGAGCTTCTTCGACTCTTCCTGGATCAGCAAGTCATAAGCCTCTTTCACTTTGATCTTTCGTTTCTTCGTCTTCTTCGGAAGGATATTGCCGAACATATCTCTGATCTGCATATCCATCTCTTCAAGACCCTGGGCTGAAAAAATCTCGATTATCGGAAGCGCTTTGTCCGGTACTTCAAGTTCTACAAATTTATCATCAAACTTACCGGCCCTGAACTGGTTCCTTATTTTCAGTCTCGACTGATCCGCCGGTTCCTCCTCCTTTGACGCACGGCTCGCTCTTTTCTGAGGCAGGAGAAGATCAAGCACCCTGTCCTCCGCCATCACCTTGGCTTTTTCCAGGACCTGTTCGTGTTCCTCTTTTTTTACCATATTTATCGAGAGCTCCGTAAGGTCCCTTATCATAGATTCCACGTCACGCCCCACATATCCTACTTCCGTGAATTTAGTGGCCTCAATTTTGAGGAATGGCGCGTTTGCGAGTTTCGCGAGCCGCCTAGCGATCTCTGTCTTTCCCACCCCTGTGGGGCCTATCATAATGATGTTCTTCGGGGCTACCTCGTCTCTCAGTTCCTTTGGTATCATCTGCCGTCTCCATCTGTTCCTTAAGGCTATGGACACGGCTTTTTTTGCTTTATTCTGCCCTATAATAAACCTGTTTAGCTGCTCCATGATCTCTTTAGGGGTCAGTATCTTCATCTACAGCTCCTCTACTACAGCTTTGTCATTGGTGTAAATGCAAATCCCGGAGGCAATTCGCATTGATTCTTCCACGATCTCCCTGGCCGAAAGATCGGTATGCTTTACAAGCGCCCTTGCGGCGGAAATAGCGTAAGCTCCGCCTGAGCCTATGGCTGCCACACCATCATCAGGCTCAATTACATCCCCTGTCCCCGACAGCACGAACGTATGCTTGTCGTCCGCCACTATAAGGAGCGCCTCAAGCCTCCTTAGCATCCGGTCCATTCTCCAGTCCTTTGCATGTTCTACAGATGCTCTGGTGATATTTCCGTTGTACTGCTCAAGTTTCTTTTCAAATCTCTCAAACAGGGTGAATGCATCGGCAGTGGCTCCCGCGAATCCGGCCAGACATTTTTCATGATAAATCTTTCGCACCTTCTTGGCCGTGTGTTTCATGACAACATCACCCATGGTGACCTGACCGTCGCCACCGATGGCAACTTTCCCCTTGTGTCGCACGCATATAACCGTCGTTGCTTCCATTTTACCTTCTTGGATGAGATTTGTCGTAAATCTCCATTAGCTTTTCCATGGAGATGTGAGTGTACTTCTGGGTCGTCGAAAGTTTCGAGTGACCGAGCAACTCCTGTATGGCCCGGAGGTCTGCCCCATTGTCGAGCATATGAGTTGCAAAAGAATGACGCACCCCGTGAAGTGCAAGGTTTTTGAAAAGATGGGCATGCAACTGGTGTTTCTTCATAATTTTCAAAAGTCCCCTATAAGAAAGCCGATATCCTCTCACGTTTACAAAAAAGGGGCCCTTTGTAAGATCCTTCCGTACCCTTCTCATTTCCGCCACATATTCGTTAACGGCATCTCGGGCCTTTTCCCCGAAGGGAATTATTCGCTCCTTACCGCCCTTTCCCTTGGCCTTTACCCACATTCCATCCATATGCAAATCTTCAACATTCGTGTTAAGCGCTTCCTGAGCCCTCATGCCTGTCGAATACATAAGTTCAAATATAGCCCTGTTCCTTAAGTTTATCCACCCGTCTCTGGGCAAATAGTCAAGGAAGTGAAACATTTCGTCAATAGTATAGAACTTCGGAAGATGTTTCTCTATCCTAGGATTTTTGATTACCAGCGCCGTATTCTCCTCGATGTATCCCTTTTTCTTCAGAAACCTGAAGAATACTTTTATTGATGACACCTTTCTCGAAAGAGAGGATTTCTTTAGTCCCTTGTATATGCTTACGATATAGGCCCGTATCACATGGTGGTCCACCACTCCAAAGGAGCCTTTCTCCACAAAAGAAACAAAGTCGTCTATGTCTCCTCTGTACGCCCTTTCAGTATTGAACGCCACGCCCTTTTCAACGTTCAGATATCTGTAAAACTCCTTGGACAACACCCTTACCGTATGTTTATCCATAAGACTATTATTCTATTATATTTTCCCAAATAATCAAGCAAATTGGTAGCGGATCCGGTAAAACCGGTCTGCGGTAAGGCATATTCCCATAAGCGACCCCGCAAAATTATGCTGGTCTAGGGAAGGTTTCTCTCGTGAGCGTTCATGAGATATTTCTGTAGGGATTTGATCAGAATTGCAACGTTAAATCTCTCCTGTAAATATCTGATAAACAGAGCAAACACAGTCATGTATACTACTGCCAAGCTGCAAGAACTCACCATTGCGCCTCCTTTTTATAGATTAATAGTGGCGGTGGAATAAGGACTTGTCAAACTGATGCCCCAACAATCAATCCCCCGTTGGCCCCTCCGGATAGGGATGAGAGCGCTTGGCGGTAGCGCCAGATTCCATCACCAGCGATGGTAAGTAAATTATACCAATCACTTATAAGGACCTCTTTCTATGGGACAGGTATCGGGAAGAGAATCTTGGACGACCTCTCCTGCTCTTTTTTATGTCTTGCCAATTCTTAAGCGCGTAAAGAGCATTGGGTCTCGCCAAGGATGGGTATTCGTAGTATGAGAAACCTCTCCATAAATGGTACATGCCCATAATGTCATGGAGTTTGCGCCTTTAGAGGATAAGACCCTATCCCTTAAAAAGAGGCATATGACATGCCGTAATAGACGAAACGGGAGAGAAAGGTCCGCCGACGTATAAAGGATACCGGTATAGAAGGCCAGGGGAGAGGAGGGGGTGGGGGGGATACTGCATTGAATAGAAATCTGTAATATGTTATAAATCAGCGATGTATATTGATTCGCATTGCCATCTGGAGATTGAAAAGTTTGACAAAGACAGAGATCAGGTAATTTCAAAAAGCCTGGCAGAGGGCCTCATCTATATACTTACAGTCGGCACTGAAGAACAGTACTTCGGGAAAGTAGTTGAGCTGGTGGATATGTATCCCGAAATATACGGGGCTGTCGGAATTCATCCTCACAATGCCAAAGATTATACAGATCAAATGGCCGAAAAACTGCGCGTCACCCTAACGCATCCGAAAATTGTTGCCTTAGGTGAGATCGGTCTTGATTTCTTCAAAAATCACTCTCCAAGGTCCGCGCAATTGAAAACCTTTGAAGGGCAAATGGAACTGGCATGCAGGGAAAAAATTCCTGTAATCATACATTCGCGAAGCGCTCAGCAAGAGACACTCACGGTTTTGAAAAAATTTGTGGAAGGTTTGCCTGCAGGCGGAGTTATCCACTGTTTTTCATACGATCTCCATGCGGCAAAGGAATTCTTGGACTTGGGGTTCTTCCTTTCTATTCCGGGAACGATAACATATACAAAAAATACTTCCCTGATTGATGCGGCGAAATATATCCCCTTGGATAGAATACTCATAGAGACGGATGCACCATTTCTTGCTCCGGTACCTCACAGAGGCAAGAGAAATCTCCCGCACTTAGTGAAAATCATCGCTGAATCAGTAGCGCAAATTAAAAACATGACTGTGGAGGATTTATCATTCAATGTCCGGCGCAATTTTGAAACACTTTTTCTACCTGGCTCAAAGGAGGCGCCACATTGAAACCTGCGGTGATCATTGTTGATATGCTGGAAGGCAACTACAGGAAAGATCGGACGGGAGATCGTGAGGAAGAAAAGATCATAATTCCGGTAAGGGATTTCCTTAAAGACTGCCGAAAAGCTTTGATCCCGGTCATTTTTTCCTGTGACAGTTTTCTTGAGGGTGATTTCATATTCCGCGGGAGAATGAAGCCTCACAGTCTGAGAGGAACGGACGGAACCAAACCTCTTTCCGATCTTGAGCCGCAAGAAAACGACATTATCCTCGAAAAGAGAAGGTTCAGCGCATTTTTTAAAACGGACCTAGACCAGACGTTGAGGACGATGAATATTGACACAGTGGCAGTTGCAGGAGTAAATACTCATTTCTGTGTTCTTGCGACTGCTTTCGATGCTATTTGCAATGATTTTTATACCATTATTCTAGATGATCTGAGTGCGGCGCACAAAAAGAAGATTCACGAAAATTTCATGGATGCCTATAGAAACTCTGCAATCTATCCGATCTTCAAAGTCATGCGTTCCGCCGAGTTTCTGGAAACTGCCATGGCCGGGCGGGTCTAAGACTGTTCCGGCATAGACCGGCCAATTGTTTTGGGGTTAAACCTTTATCGTTATGCGAAAACCGATATCTAAAAAGAGACTTATTGTTACGGCGTGTATTCTTATTGCCCTTTTTGGAGGCAGTCTCCTAGCGTTTCACATGTTTACAAAGAAGATCGACTTGGAAAAACAACCGGTCTCTGTTCAAAAGGAGGTTTTGGTCCTGTTCTGTCCGAACGTCGAGGGGATGCTCAAGAAAAAAAGTTTGGAAATAGACAATGACCTGTCGGAAAGAGCTAAGGCCGAAATGATCATTGCAGAGCTTAAAAAGGCGAACGCGGTACCAGATGCACTGTCGGTTCGCGATGTGGCCACAGGCTCGGAAGGGGTCGTCTATCTCAACCTGTCCCATAATATCAAAAACGAGGAAATGAGCACAGCGCAGGGGATCACTGCACTTTATTCTATTATAAATTCACTCCTCTCGAATTTCAAAAACTCGAAACAAGTCCAGCTCCTTGTGGAGGGGCAGGTGTTCCATACAGTAAACGGCGTGCTCTACACTTACGACCCGATCGAATTCAACAACAACATAGTGGAGGAATAAATGATCGATCCAAAGATAATCCGAGAGAAAACCGATATGGTCAACCAGGCCCTAAAGGACCGAGGTGCGACTTTCGATATGGACAATCTGCTTTTGATCGACGGTAAACGCAGATCCCTCATACAGGAAAGTGAAAAATTGAAAAATTCGAAAAATGCGCTCTCCGGCGAGATAGCGAGATTGAGAAAAACGGGAGACGCTGCGACGGAAAAGATTGAACATCTGAGAACCATTGGGAAAAACATAGAAGATCTGGAAAAAGAATTAAAAACAGTGGAAGAACAGTGGGATAACATGGTCCTTCTGCTGCCTAATATTCCTCACGAAAGCGTTCCCATGGGAACGAGCGATGATAACAATCCGGTTGTCAAGACCTGGGGTCATAAGCCTACTTTTGACTTTACACCCCTCGCCCATTGGGATCTTGGCAAAAAACTTGATATTCTGGATTTCAAAAGAGCGGCTAAGATCACGGGTTCAAGGTTTACCCTGTATAAATCTTTCGGTGCAC
Organism: Syntrophobacterales bacterium; assembly: GCA_031274925.1. Taxonomy (NCBI): domain Bacteria; kingdom Pseudomonadati; phylum Thermodesulfobacteriota; class Syntrophobacteria; order Syntrophobacterales; species Syntrophobacterales bacterium. Next base: position 23,829 of record JAISPL010000007.1, read on the forward strand.
TCCTTGAGAGAGCATTAATCAACTTCATGCTGGATATTCACACAATAGAACATTCCTACACCGAAATTCTTCCGCCTTTTATAGTGAATCGTGAGGCAATGACAGGTACCGGCCAGCTCCCAAAATTTGAGGAAGAGCTTTTCAAGCTTGAAGGGGTGGACTATTTTCTTGTTCCTACAGCTGAGGTACCCGTCACGAATATTCATAACAATGAGATACTTAGAGAGGAAGATTTGCCCATAAAGTATGTGGCTTACACTCCTTGCTTCAGAAAAGAAGCGGGAGCTCACGGGAAAGATACAAGGGGGCTTACGAGACAGCACCAGTTCAACAAGGTGGAGTTGGTAAAATTTTCTCTTCCCGACAACTCCTATGATGAACTAGAGAAGCTTCTTCTTGACGCAGAGGATATCCTTAAGCGTCTCAATATACATTACAGGGTTTCGGCGCTCTGCACCGGTGATCTGGGATTTTCTTCGTCAAAGACTTATGATATTGAAGTGTGGCTGCCAGGACAGGACATTTACCGGGAGATATCCTCATGCAGCAATTTCGATAACTTCCAGTCCAGAAGAGCGAAAATCAGATACAGAAAAGGGTCCGGTAAGATTGACCTCGTTCATACTTTAAATGGTTCGGGTCTTGCCATTGGCAGGACCGTAATGGCCGTAATGGAAAATTATCAGTGTCCCGACGGCTCAATTACGGTGCCAGAAGTCTTGAGGCCTTATATGCACGGGATAACTAAGTTTCCTGTGTAGAAAGAAGTTTCTCCAGTTCTTCGAGAATAACTGGATCATTTTCCATCTCGATTATGTCGGCCAGCAGATTCTTCGGATTTTTGCGAAGAAGGGAACGGAAAAACCCAATGGCCCTGAACCTTAACTCCCTATCCCCATTCTCCTTCAATGTCCGCATGAGGGCGATGATTCTTCTCCTTTTTCCGGTGCTCCCAATACCTATGACAATAAGATCTTTGAGCTCCTGGACACTTTCTTTCTTAAGATGCATGAGCAACGGATTAACCATTTTCTTATCGTGCAGATCCAGAAGAAGTCTGATGGCATCTGCTCTTTTCCTTACATCGTTAGAATCCATCAGTTTGAGAATGGGCTGAATATTGATCCCGCTGCTGTCACGCCTCGCCTTTTCGACAAAAAGCTGGTAATTCTCTCCCGCAGAAATCAGGCTGGCTAAAATGCGCCCCATGTCTTCTTTTGAGAAAGCCATCCCCTCTGAACACGCCCGGATAAGGTCCAACTGGGTCCCATTGAGTAAAGAATCGTCCATGGATGACCACTTTAGGATTTCCCGAACCTTTTTCTTCCCTTCGAATTGTTTGAGCTCAAGGATATTGAAAAGTGGTTCCATCAGAAAACGGCTTCTCAGGGAAAAATAGGCGGACCCGGATGATTCATCCCGCAGCACCAGTCCTTTTTGCGTCAAGAGATCAAGGTGCTGAAGAACCTGCGCGGAAGGGAGGTATGACTCAAAACAGATATCATCGGCCGTATAGCGCTTCAGATGCCTCTCATTTACGTCTATGAGGGTATTCAATACAGCCCTCAACTCATTGATATCGTCCAGACCGACAAAAATATCTTTGAGCGCGGCTTCAATGGTGATTCCTCTGACAAACAGTTCACATTCCGCCGGTGTGTAATGCGCTCTTTTGTCCCACTCAGTATTTGCCTCCTGTCCGTACATGCGGAGCGCCACTTCGCTGTCCAGAGGTTTCAACTCATAAAGAGCTGACATGGCCGTCCTGCTAAAAAAAGCAGACCATTCGAAAAACGTTCCTTTGTCACCTGATACGATAACGTAGCAATGTTCCCGAGCGAAGCAAAAATCCAAAAATCTCGCGAGTTTTTCTCTCTCTTTCTGGTCCAAGCCGGCTGTTCTCTCGAATCCGTCAAGTATGAACAGGATAGTTCCCTCGTCAAGAAGTCTGCTACAGAGCGAGATGATATCGAGGTCAGAATAGTCGTAATTCATCCGCGCACTGCAAACTCTGTCCCTGAGTTCACTAACCGGGTTTGCCCACACCTCGCAGTAAAATGCATTGGTAAATATAGTGGCGGCCTGCGAGAGAACAAAGGATTTCAGCATTGTACTCTTGCCGACAAACTCATCACCCACAACAATGGCGCAACCGTGGTCAAACACCCTGTCGAGCATCGAAGATGCCTCGGTCCACCTTTCTATAAGAGCTATTTCACGACCTGCATATGGAGAGAAGGCAGATCTTCCACAAAATAGCCTGGTATCGTCAAATTTGCAATTTATATCCCACTCAATTCTTCTATATTGAAACCCTAGTCTCCCGTTTACATTGTTTTTAAAGAACTCAAAGGTTTTTTCGACATAAACCTTCACCTTTTCAATTTGATGTGTCTCATAAGGCGATTCCGCAGTATAGCCAACCCTTACGACCCCTTCTCTGCTGCTGATTTCTAATGAAATTTTTTCCTTTCCAAGAATCAGTCTTGGACGTTGATACCTCCTGAGCCTTGCGCTGTCGAGGTCAGCGAAAAACACGTCAAGGAGGAAATGAGAGAAATTAAACAGATGCTCAATGACTTTAGTATTCCTGATAAGGGCCTTATTGCCTCCCTCAGTGATTACCCATTCCATGGGCATCTTCTTTAGAATATCGGAAAAACTCAGATAATTGATGATCTCGATAGCTTTCTCCGGTATTCCAAGCTCTCTTGCGATTCCATTGTTGACAAGTATCCTTTTCTGCGTGCTGTCAAGCGCATTGAATATATCACCGTTTCTGAACCATCTGCAACTACCGGTAAGTCCCGTATCATGAAGGTATAATGCACCCAGCAGCGCAAAGATCTCACCCGAAAACAGTTCCTCTTTGCGATCCCTAGGGTCCGGTATTATTCTTTCAACCAAGGATTTCAGATTTTCCACATGTTCTTTTAATGGAAGATTGATGGAAGGAAAAACATCCTGCTCACACAGGTCCTTAAGATCAAGGAATCTTTGATAAAGCTTTAATCCCCTCTCTTTTTCCTCAAGAACATCTTCGAGTCGAGCCTGCACGCCATCCCACTTAAATGCCAGATATCGTCAAAAAGGAGAGCAGGTCGGCTCTAAAGACAACAAGTAAATGACAGATGAACTCAACGGACCTTATTTCTCAATAGAAAAACGAGGGGACTAGCCACAAAAATTGACGAGTATGTACCTATAATGACACCAATGACGAGCGCCAATGAAAATTCAAAAAGCACCTTTCCACCAAGGACAAGGAGGGCGGCCAAAACAAGCAACACGGTTAGGGAGGTTACAATAGTCCTGCTCAAGACCTCATTTATACTCACATTTATCACTGCTCCCAGATCGGACTTAGATTTCATTTTCGCCATATTCTCTCTGATCCTGTCGAAAACCACAACCGTGTCGGTAAGCGAATAACCGGCAATTGTCAGGAGCGCGGTAATAAAAAGGATATTCATCTCCTCACCCAGAGCCCAAAAAATACCGAGCATGACAATCACGTCGTGGAATGTGGCGATAGCCGCCGCCAACCCGAACACATAGGTGAATCTCCATGCAATATAGATAATTATGCCTATCAGAGAGATTACTACTGCGATAATGGCATTCTTTTTCAGCGTCTTCCCAACTGACGAACCAACCATGTTGCTTCCGAGGATCTCATATTTCTTTCCCGTCAGTTTGGTGGAAATAACCTGTCCGACAATGTCCTGTACTTTTTCTTTTTCCGTGTCGGTCATTTTTGTTTTTACAAGAAATTCTCCAGTCCCGCTCACTTCCTGTATTTGCACGTCACGCAAACCTCCGTCGGTCAGGGCATCCCTCAGATCGCCTATACTTACGACATCAGCAAATTTTATCTGCAGACTGGTTCCCCCTGTGAAATCAATACTCATATTAGCCTTACCGAAGGATATCATCACAAAAGCTACAAGACCGAGACATAACAAAACCGCTGAAATGGCGAAGGTTTTATTTCTGATGCCGATAAAATCTAAATTTGTATTCTTTAGGATCTCCCTGAACTCCATCAGATGCTAAGGCTCCTTGGTTTGTATTTGACCACTATCCAATCAAAGATGACCTTCGATCCGAAGACCGCAGTAAAGAGGTTAATAATAATACCCACGCTTAGCGTTACTGCAAAGCCTTTGATCGGTCCCGTGCCGAAAATAAACATGATGAAAGTCGTAATGAGGGTGGTAATGTGGGCATCAAAGATTGTCAACCATGCCTTGGAGTACCCTCCGTCAATGGCAGCCCGAACCGTTTTGCCGAGCCTCAACTCCTCTCTGATTCTTTCAAAAATGAGAACATTGGTGTCCACGCCTATCCCCATAGTAAGGATAATTCCTGCAATGCCAGGAAGGGTCATGGTTGCCTTGAGAGCCGCGAAAGCACCAAGTAGATAGATAAGGTTGAGGAAAAGAGCGATATCAGCTACAACCCCCGAATATCTGTAGTAGAATACCATGAAAATTATCACAAGAATAGCCCCGAGGGCCGCTGCCTGCATTCCCTTGCGAATGGAATCTTGGCCCAAGGTAGGCCCAATGGTAATATTCTGAATCACCTTAACTGGAGCGGGAAGTGCTCCAGCCCGCAAAACAATTGCCAGATCCTTCGCCTCATCCATTGTAAAACTGCCACTTATCTGCGCCCTACCTCCTGAAATTCTCTCCCTCACGACAGGAGCTGAATAGACAGTATTGTCAAGAACAATAGCAACTCTTTTACCGGTATTCTCACCCGTAATTTTGTCAAAGAGCCGTGCGCCTTCACTGTTGAATTCTAAGTCAACCCTGATCTCGGCTCCCATTCCGGATCCTATTCCAACTTTCGCATTGGTAAGGAGATCCCCCGTAAGCAACGCCTGCTTCTTCACAAGGATCGGTGTAGTAGTGACGATGCCTGTTTCCCGGTTTCTTTTCTTCTCCGTTAGAAGTTCATCCCCTTCAGGAACGGCGCCCGATGTAGCATTTGCTGCATTTTCCTCATCTACGAGCTTAAATTCCAGTTGTGCTGTTTTTCCAATAAGTTCAAGGGCACGATCATGATCCTCTACTCCAGGCAACTGCACGAGTATCTCATTCTGGCCCTGTTGCACGATAACAGGTTCAGTCACTCCAAATTGGTCAATCCTGTTTCTGATAGTCTCAAGAGCCTGACGGACAGCATTTTCTTTGATGTTGGAAATCTCCTTGTCAAGCCACACAAATTCAGCGGTAAAATTGTCACCATCAACCCGGGTTGTCTCCGCCTTCAAATCAGGAAATTCCTTTCCTACCAAATTATACAGTTTTTCCTTCTGGTCGGCCTTCACGGTAACAACGACGGCGTTCCCTTTTTTGTCAAGGGCAAGAAACCTTATACTGTCTCGTATCATTCCGTCCTTAAAGCCGTTGAACTTTCTTTCCAAAAGGTTCTGCATCATTTTGACCGTGTCAAGCTCAAGAAGCAGATGCATACCTCCCTTGAGGTCAAGCCCTAGATGTATTTTTTCCGAAGGCAGATATTGCTTCAATGCGCCTTGCGGCTCATATACATTGGGGAGACAATATATCACCGACACCACAAGGAATACCACGATAAGAACTGCTCTAATCTTCAATGACTTTAGCACTTAGGACCTCATAAATTCTTTGCCATGAAAAAGTATATCAAAATTATCTTTATCCGGTTCTTTTGTCAAGAAAATTTTCTGGTAAAAGGCCGATAATCGGCACTTCCCGGCAAGACACTGCAGTTATTTTGTGAAATGGAGCGAACGGAGAAAGTACGCATTACCTTCAGTACAGCTGTGAAGAGTTTGCATGAAATCAATAATTTTGATGACACAAACAATAATCTGCCTCTCCACCTGAGAAATTGCCTTTTTATCTTCCAAGGGCGTGTACCCGTCCATCATGGCAAGGCTGCTTATTTTCTTGAACTCTCCGGTCAGTTGGTATTAGGCGTCTCTTTATTTGTCCCATATTACAAATAAAGATGCGACAGTTCATTTGAATAGTTTGCAAGGATGATCGGACGAGACCACGAACTTACCGCGATACGGACTCTTCCAAAATAGACTAAAATATCTGCGAAAGCAACATGAGGCAAGCTTTTTCATCGGCGGCTGCAATGAAGCACGTTCAAACTTCCTCGCGCTCCACAATTTTTTCATTGTTAAAAGCAATATCTCCAAGGTTAGATAAACGGCTGCAACGCTCAACATTTCTTCCGGCAACACCGGACGATTTCACATGGAGTAAATTTCTAGCAAGCTTGTGGTGATGTGTTGGCATGAAAACGGATATATGGAACGGCCACTCTTCAATGATATGCTCGAACAAAACGACCTCCTTCATCATCTCCCCATACAGCGATGATGAAGGAGGTCTGAAATTATCACTGGTTACTATCCCTTAAAAAATCGCACCCGGCAGTCTATTTCTGCTCTTTAATTGAGATCAATTCAACATCAAAAATGAGAGTGGCATTCGGGCCTATCATATTCCCTGCCCCTCTCTCGCCATAGGCGAGGTTAGAAGGGATAAACAACTGCCATTTTGCCTCTGTTTTCATCTTCTGTAACGCCTCGGTCCAGCCTGCAATTACACCATTTACCTGAAAACTGGCAGGCTCTCCGCGCTTAAAAGAACTATCAAATTCAGTACCATCTATAAGAGTGCCTCGATAGTTCACGGTAACCTTATCCGTCGCTTTCGGCATCTTACCCGTTCCTTCTTTAATTACTTTATACTGAAGCCCGCTCGGTAAAGTGATGATGTCTGGTTTCTTCTTATTCTCGGCAAGAAATGTTTCTCCTTTCGTTTTATTTTCTTCCGAAAGTTTTTTCATTCTCTCTGTCTGTTTGGTCACCATCTCTTTCTGAAAATTCTGCATCGTATCGCGAATTTCCTGTTCCGTGAGCAATAACTTGCCACCGGACATTGCATCTTTTATGCCTTGCCCCAAAACCGCGGGATCAACGTCAATCGGCTGCCTCTTGAGGGTATTTCCGATATCGACACCGATAGAATAGCTGACTTTCTCTTTTGGGCTCTTCAAGCCCCCCTGGCCTTGCGCACCCGCTTGACTTGCTAATAACAGAATCGCTAAAATCGCTACCAGCTTTAGTTTCATAAACGCTCCTTTTCAAACATGTGGTTTGTTGGCACTTTTCCGGACACGTATCACATGGCTGAACCCCCGGAAATCCATGTAAATTTTAATATAAGCTCTTGCCTCCTTGTTGTCAAATAATGCAGATGACATTAAGATGCACATTCAGTCTCTTGTGCCTGATTTTCCGCGAATACTTGAATGACCTCCCCTCTCCTTATCAGATCTTATCTAGATTCAAAGTGTGTAAAGAGTATGGGGTCCCGCCGGAGATAGAAGCGGCAAAGAGACTTCATCCTCTATGGGAGGCTCATGACACGCCGTAATAGACGAAACAGGAGAGGACCTCCCTATCCTGATATATAAGGTAATACTGGGATAGGCACAGTTAGAGAGAGGGGGGAGAGAAGGTAAAAAAAGAGAGAGGAGACCTTGGTCCGGAAAAATTGACAGAGACCGGAGAAAAAGTATAGATTACATTAATATACAAATGTCCGGTACGGGCAATCTACCAAAGAAGATATGAGCATACTAGCTGACATAAAAAGACTGGGCTTCAAACTCGAAGATGCCGACAAGGACGAGATCGACAAGATATTGCAGCGGATAGGAAAGCAGATAAAAGATAAAGACGTGCGAAACGCTATAATTGAAGGTGAAATTGGCGATTTCCTGAACGCTTGGCGGCCAGACATCATGGACGAGCTCGTCAAAGACCGCCAGCGACAGGTCAATGAGTGGGTAAAGACGACCCAGAGAAAGTACGACGAAAAGGGCAACAGGGTCTGTGAAGAGCAATTTTGTCCCTCTACCAACGGGGTCACCCAATGCATATACTGCGGCAAGTTTATCTGCAAGGAACACAATTACAAAAAAGATTCCATTGTCTGCTACGACTGCTTTGCAGAGAAATACGGAAAAGAAAATGCCTGACTCACGCCCTCTCACAAACCATGGATGGCTTTAAGCAGGTTCCACTGCTGCACCCGCCATGTACGTATGCTTGGGCGTGCACGACGGGGTGGGACGGGGTGATTCGTTTGACCCTCCTGTGAGGACAAGCTCTTTTGTGGAGGCCTATCTTCGTGCATAAAAATTACGAGCGGCTTTTCCTCATCCTCCATACTCATGGTCTTTCTTAATTACCACATGCTCGTCCAATTTCCGTTCTCCGGCGGATACCCCACCCAGCGCCGCCCTCGTCCTTATAATTTTTAAGAGTGTTCTGTGAATTCTGCCCCGGCTTCGCTCATGGCTCTGACTGGTAGGCATGACAAAGCTTTTGTCTTTGGACGTCTCCCGTCTTCTTCTCTGACAGGGACTACCGGAAATATTGTAGACTATGAACTCAATTGAGCTGAAAGCCATGACAAAAGAAAGTAAACAGCGAATAGCCAAAAAAACAGTGCAGAGTGCGGAGCGAATGGTAACGCGAGGGATGACCTACAGTCTAAAAATAGTCTTGGTAGCTTAACGACAAGGTATCAAAAAGTCAGGAGAGTAAGGAGTAACCGACACTGCATGTCGGCTCAACCACGTTTTAACCGTGATCACACCCGGCCAGGCGACGGCAAGCTGTGGCAAGCTCATCGTACCGCCAAAAGAACTCGTAATTTTCTCCTTCAATTTTCCAACACAAAGATGACGTCCAGCGTAACTCTGAATTCGGTAATTTTCCCATCCTCCACGCTACAGCGTTGTTCTTTCACCCTTAAGCCAGTGATACCCCTCAGCGTCTTGGACGCTCTCTTGCAACCGACCATAACGGCATCGTCAAAACTCTTGGTCGATCCAGCAATTATTTCCGTTACCCTTGCCACCCTGCCATCAGATCTCACGTGTAAACCTCCCGTAGTTAATGTTGACGCTTTGTTGATAATTTTCTACAGCTTAGCAAAGAAATGCAAAAAGGGTCAACTATTTTTCTGAACCTGTTCCAACACAATTCAGAGAAGGGGGTGATCCAGCAAGACCAGGCAAGGACAAGCGCCGGATCGTGAAACCGATAAGGAGTTGCCAAGAAACCCTCTATTGCTTATACTACAAACACAACCGCCCATCCCCTGACTGGTTCTTTACCAAGAAGGACTGGATGTGGACCTCTTCTCCTGATTTGTCGGAGGAAAAAAATAAGGAGGTTGCAGTGCTTACCGAACTGGAGCTTGAAAAATACGCCGATATAATTATATGGGGACTTAAGACGGCACGAACCGGAAAATTTGCTAAGAACGACGTGGTGCTTCTTCAATACGATCCTCTCGCAATTACCCTTGCTGAGATCGTCTACGGGAAGCTTCTTGATCTCGGACTCAATCCGGTGCAAAGGATGGGGATGACTTATGGCATGGAACAGACGTTTTACAGAAAGGCAAAGAAGAATCAGCTCATTTTTACAACCCCAGGAGAAAAAGACTTCTATGAAAACCTTCACGGGAGAATATATCTCAGAGCCCCCGAATCCCTTACACACCTTAAGGATATAGATCCCATCAAGATAGGTAAATTTCTCATTTCGAGAAAACCATTCAGGGATATATTAGAGAAGAGAGAGGCGAAAGGGCTTCACGGATGGACGCTGTGCACCGTCCCTACCTCGGAACTGGCGACGCAAGCCAGGGCTACCATGGAGGAATATACCGCGCAAATCATAAAGGCATGCTATCTTGACAAAAATGACCCTGTCAAAGAATGGGAATTGATTCACAAGGATGTGAGAGATATCAAAAAATGGCTAAACAGCCTGAAAATCGAACACCTTCACGTTGAATCAAAAAATGTGGACCTAAAGATTACCCCAGGGGAACATAGAAAATGGGCCGGCGTGTCCGGCCATAACCTGCCAAGTTTCGAGATCTTTCTTTCACCAGATTGGAGAGGGACCGAGGGGACCTATTATGCAAACCTCCCTTCTTTTAGAAGCGGCAATTACGTGGAAAGTGTCCGTATCGTGTTCAGGAAAGGTAAGGCGGTAAAAATCGCGGCTGAATCGGGAGGAGATTTCGCGGAAAAGCAAATGTCCATAGATAAAGGGGCATCGCGATTGGGTGAGTTTTCTCTCACGGACAAACGTTTTTCCAGGATTGATCGTTTTATGGCCGACACGCTCTTTGACGAAAATTTTGGCGGCGATAACGGTAACGTCCATGTTGCCATGGGCTCTTCCTACTCGGATACTTATGCGGGCAACCAGGAAGACATGACGAAGGAACTGAAGCAGAAGTTGGGTTTCAACGACTCCGCTTTGCATTGGGACCTTGTCAATACTGAAGATAAGACAGTCACCGCTCATCTCACCACAGGACAAAAAAAGGTGATCTATGAGAACGGCATGTTCAGGAACGGGTACTGAACAACAAAATACCATTCGAGGTATACGATGAAAAAAAAGATAGTGTCAATACTCACCATTGTAGCCGTCTTTCCGGCGCTGTTATTCATCGGCAGTTTTTCCTATGCGTTCAAGCAGGGCGACCTGGATAAACTCCGCTCGACAAGGGAGTGTCAATGGTGCGACCTGCACGGCGTGGACCTCTCCGGCGCAGATCTCGTTGGGGTAAACCTTTCTTCCGCCAATCTCACCGGGGCCCGGCTTTCAAAGGCCAATCTCACCGGGGCCAATCTCGCCGGCACATACCTGCGTAACTCAAATCTCGCCGGCGCGGACCTTACCAATGCATTCCTTAACAAAGCGAATCTCTCGGGCGCCGATGTGACGGATGTGAACCTTACGGGCACCGACATGTCTGAGGCGGTGTGGGCGGACGAGAAGAAGTGCATAAAGGGGTCTATCGGTGAGTGCAAATCCGCACGGTTATTTTAAGGACAGCCGACAAACCAATCTGTCATCATCCCATTGCCGCGCTTGTGGGCCTGAAGAGAGCCGTTCCGACAAAAGCGCCGCCCATTGAACGGGTCCTGGACGAAAAGAAAGGGAATAGCGACTACCGGCCTCCAGTGGATAGAAATTGAAATGACGGGGTTCCCCGGAAATCAGAGAGAGGTCATAAAGGATGAGGGCACCCAATACAGTATCTTCGTTTTGTTGCAATACTATGCTCCGGAAGATTCATTGTTTCGAAGAGATGGGGCATCATCAGACAGTTGACGACACAAACAAGTACGCCAATCTTGGCCTTGATTGATTCCTTGCCCAGTTTCTTTGCAAGTTTATGAGGTCTGGTCTGGGCCATGGCGTTGTCATCATAGGCAAACAAACCTCTCACAATCCCTGCAAGTCTCATGGGCGGAACGTGGTTAAGGAAACGCACACATCAATGACTTTCTCCGGTCTCCTCGTTTAGTAGTTGCCGCTATTTTCGTAATCGGCAAAGGCTAGTGGACGGCAAAGTCCACATCTTTCAGGTCATCTTAACCAGTATAGTCCCGCAAATCTTGATCTTTCTCGGCACAAAACGAGCACGGCACAATACAATTAAGAAGCGTACGATTTGGGCGGCCCATCAAAAAGTTGTCCAACAATTTTAAATAAAAACAGACAAACCTGAAAGAAGCCATTCTTTGCAGGCGCTTATGGACAGGCTTAAAAAAGCCAAAAGAAACCCCAAGGTTAAGCCTTTTGATAATACCTATAAGTTGGGAACGAAAGCAGATTAACAGTTAAAATATCGGAAGATTTATAGATCCAGGGGTTGACTGACTATACGGGAGTACTTACATTAAAGGTATAGAATAAGAGTGCTCATGCACGATATTCAAGACATTGCAGTGGGCTGCCATGAACACGTATGAGATAGGAAGGTAAGCCCTCGTTATCTGCAGATAATCAGGTCAGATGTCTTTCGCCGTATATCTTTGCACACTTTCCCATAGTGCGTTGATACGATTGGCTTATTTATTGCATGACAGGACTATACGGGACAAAGTAACACCCGAAACACACAATATCAGGGACTTTACTTCCCTGAAAAGGAGGGTTTCAAGATGAAAATCATAAGAAACATACCTTTATCCATATTCATTTTAGTAGCGCTAATGCTTACCATGACGCCATTCATGGAGTCTCCCGCATCTGCGGCAAAGGCGACACCCATGGTGGCCGCAGGAGGCGGCCATTCTATCGCACTGAAAGAAGACGGCACGGTGTGGGGCTGGGGATATAATGGCCACGGTCAACTCGGGGACGGCACCACTATCGATAAAACATACCCCGTGCAGGCTAAGGTCAAAGATAACGATGGCAAGTTAGTTCCGTTATCAGGTGTGACGGCTATCGCTGCGGGGGCCTCCAGCTCTTCCGCGCTTCAAAGTGACGGCACGGTGTGGACCTGGGGATATAATAATTTCGGTCAGTTGGGCGACGGCACCACTACTACGCGCACTACTCCGGTGCAGTTGAAGAATTTATCCGATGTGACGGCTATCGCTGCGCAATACTATAATTTTTTCGCGCTTAAAAAAGACGGCACGGTGTGGTCCTGGGGATGGAATCAATACGGTCAGCTGGGCAACGGGACAGTTGATAAGCCTAATGCCCTCTTTGCTCACCCTACCCCCGTGCAGGTGAAAAATTTATCCGATGTGAAGGCTATCGCTGCGGGATACACTCATTGCCTCGCGCTTAAAAAAGACGGCACGGTGTGGGGATGGGGCGGCAATGGGTTGGGTGAACTCGGCGACGGAACCAAAATTGATCAATATACCCCCGTACAGGTGCTGGTCAAAGATGACGATGACAAGTTAGTTCCGTTATTAGGTGTGACGGCTATAACCACGGAAAACCATCATTCCCTCGCGCTTGCAGAAGACAATACAGTGTGGGCCTGGGGATATAATTCTTTCGGTCAAATAGGCGACGGGACCAGCGGGACCTCTAATAATCGTTCTACCCCCGTGTTGGTATTGGGCGGTGAAAGCGGCAAGCAATATTTATCCGGTGTGACGGCTATGGTCACAGGAGAAGAACATTCTCTTACTCTGGACAAAGATGGAACAATGTGGGTCTGGGGATATAATAGTTACGGTCAATTGGGCGACGGGACCACTGCTAATAAACATACCCCCGTGAGAGGGTTATCCGATGTGGCGGCCCTGGGTGCAGGATTCTGGCATTCCCTTGCGCTGAAAAGCGACTGTACAGTATGGACTTGGGGAAGGAATGAATACGGTCAATTAGGCAATGGGACAGCTGATGGTCTTGCCCGTGTTGTCGCTCACCCCACCCCCATTAAGGTATTAGGCGGCGACACCGAAGACGATTATTTAAATCTTTGCACCCCTGACCCCGTCGACCCCAGAGATCTTACTGATGTTATTATAGATCTCACCGCGGGAGGCGATCATTCTTTAGCTCTTAAAGATGGTACAGTGCTTGCCTGGGGAAGAAATAATAATGGTCAGTTAGGGGATGGTACAAAGACTAATCGACGCACCTCCGTTCCGGTTCTGGTCAAAGGAGACGATGATACTTTAATCCCCTTATCCGGGGTTACTCACCTTACCGCGGGAGGCGATCATTCTTTAGCTCTTAAAGATGGTACAGTACTCTCTTGGGGATGGAACAGCTTCGGTCAGTTAGGTGATGGTACAAAGACCAGCCGACGCATGCCGGTTACGGTTAAAGTCAAAGGTCTGCCCTTATCCGATATTAAGGCTCTTGCCGGGGGAAGCTATCATTCTTTAGCTCTTAAAGAAGATGGTACGGTATGGTCCTGGGGAAGAAATAATAATGGTCAGTTAGGTGATGGTACAAAGACCAATCGGTTAACACCGGTTCAGGTTA
>JAISPL010000008.1 GCA_031274925.1 Syntrophobacterales bacterium
TAATCAATTGGTCCCAGGTTCGAATCCTGGACGGCCCACCAATGAAATCAGACATATCAACAAATTATCTGAAACGATCAAAATGTGTAAAACGTGGCCCGCTAGTCCTTAAGCAACCATTGAAGGGCGATGGCTGAGGCGCCTGCCCGTCGTGCGTTTATCCTGTGAAGCACTGCCCCCGGTTTGCGCATGAAGAACCGGCTCCGCACATATCAGGCGACCCGCAGCATCCTTCCTGTGGTGCCCCGAAAGAAGCAGCGCTTTCCTTAACGGATATATTGGGAGCCGACATGAGTTTGGTGAGTCTGGTGCCCCCACAGGCACTGCACGCGGCGTCTTGTTCCTTTCCCAGAAACAGCACTTCGGTTACCGTGCCGCATTGCTCGCATTGGTATTCATAGATGGGCATTTCTTTCTCCTATAATTTGCGATATGCTTTTCATTAATTTAATCCAAAATTATTCTAAACATATGTTCATTACATGTCAATACCTCTTTTGTTTTTACCTTATGATTGCTCGGGAGAGTCTTTTCCATTGTCTGCCGGCGTATTGGCTTAAGGCAGACTCCGACAGATCTCCAATACCTCTTTGTGTTTGGCGCTTGTTTCTCGAGGAATTATATGAAATGGTTCTGCGCTTTTCAGAGACAAACGTCACAAAGCGATACATTACGGTCTATTGTTTGTGCAATGCCCGGAGCATCCGCCGGTGTCACGGGTGCCGACATATAAGATTCATGGAGGTAACCGCCGATTGGCCGCATAAAACAGGGCAAACGAGACAAGGACGCCAATGCAGGCTACCATGTATGCAAGTGATTTTCCTTGCCATAACCCGGCAAACCAGACTCTGATTTCAGTTGCGAGCACATTTGTTTTTCCGCCATAGACCTCAAGTTCCCGTAAGTATTTTTTTGAGTCTTGAGGAGAGGTGAAGTCCTCACCTTGCTCATACATTGAAGTATTTCCGGAGTTGTTATCCGCCGCCTGATAGATCAGGACGGCGCTCAGAATGCCCGTCAGCAAGGTGAGGGCACTTGCAATATTGAGCCACAGGTATGCAGTTTTGCGGCGTGTCATGGGTATTATCGGTATTATCCACCAAATTTAGCGGGAAGTATATGGAGAAACTCCTCTCGTGTCAAACCGACCGCCATGAAAGGAGTGTCACGCTGGTTTGCGCGGTGATAATTTTCTTTCAGATAAGTATCGGTACAGGTCAGGCCTTCAACCTTTCTGCCATGTGGCACCGCGAAAAAATGCGGAAGATCCCGACGATTTTGTCTGATATTCGCCGACACAGGCCGCTGCCGGTTTACTCCACCGTGACGCTCTTTGCCAGATTCCTTGGTTGGTCGACATCCGTGCCCCTGAAATTGGCTATGTGGTAGGCGAGTAGTTGCAGGGGCACAATGGCCAGGATTGGCTCCAGCTCGTAGATCGTTTCAGGTACCACGAATGATCCCTCTGCTTTCGGCGCCATCTCGTGCATGTCGTCGTCAGTGAAGAGCAAGGCTTTCCCTCTTCGGGTGATGACCTCTTCCACATTGCTGCACGTTTTTTTGTATGTGTGGTCTCGCGGCGAGACGATCACAATCGGAAGATTCTCGTCTATAAGGGCGATGGGGCCATGTTTCATTTCACCCGCCGCGTATGCCTCAGCGTGAATATATGATATTTCTTTGAGCTTTAGTGCCCCTTCGAGCACTGTGGGGTAGTTTATACCCCGTCCGAGGTATAGAAAATCCTTATATCCCATATATTTCCTGGCAAGTTCTTCTATCTTGGAACTCTGTTCAAGGATAGACTGAATTTTTTGAGGCAGTCTTTTTATCTCTCCGATAAAATCCGTTACCTCAGTAGCGGTCATTGTGCCAAGTTTCCTCCCTATATGAAGCATGAGAAGGTAGAATACCGAAATCTGGGTGGTAAACGCTTTTGTTGATGCGACGCCGATCTCGGGGCCAGCGTGGGTGAAGATTACCCCGTCACACTCCCTTGCCAGGGTACTTCCAAGGACATTGCAGATGCAAAGGGTGTAGGCCCCGTTCCTTTTCCCCTCTTTCATGGCGGCAATGGTGTCTGCTGTTTCCCCCGACTGGGATACGAGGATCAGCAGGTGATCATTGGAGAGGATTGGATCCCGGTACCTGAATTCGGATGCTATATCAGTCTCCACCGGTATTCTGAGATTTGTCTCGAACATCTGTTTTCCGATCATACATGCATGATAAGAAGTACCGCAGGCAACCATCCATATTTTTTTGATCTTGGATAGATCGGGGAGCCTCAGTTCTTCAAAGTCTACCTCTCCCCGCTCCTCTTTGATCCGTCCGATAAGGGTGTCCGATATAGCCCGGGGCTGTTCGAAAATCTCTTTAAGCATGAAATGCTTATAGCCGCCTTTCTCCGCCATGGCGCCGCTCCAGTGGACCTCGTGAACCTGCCGCTCTACCTCCTGCCCTTTCATGTCCGTTATAACCACCTCTCCATCTCTGAAAACCGCAAGATCATTGTCCTCAAGGAATATAAACCTGTTGGTTCGGTTGAGAATGGCAGGTACATCGCTTGCGATAAAGTATTCGCCGACCCCGACCCCGACAACGAGGGGGCTCTGTTTTTTTGTAGCAATGAGAATCTTCTCTTTTTCCCTTATTATGCCAAGGGCATACGAGCCTTTCAGCTCCTTGATGGCGGACCGTACAGCCTCGACGAACTCTATTCCTCTGTCCAGATAATTCGTTATTAGATGGGGTATGACTTCCGTGTCAGTATCTGAAAGGAATTTATGGCCGCTGTTTTTCAGTCTTTCTTTTAACTCGATATAGTTTTCTACAATGCCGTTATGGACTACCACCACGTCGCCGGCCATGTGGGGATGAGCATTCCTCTCGGATGGTGTGCCGTGGGTGGCCCATCGCGTATGAGCCAGTCCGAGGGAACCCTTGAACGCATCAACGCCGCACACTTCCTTCCTTAATTCATCAACTTTGCCTTTTCTGCGCCCTATCTCTATCCTGCCATCCTGCCATATAGCAATTCCGGCGGAGTCATACCCTCGGTATTCGAGTCGTTTGAGGGCATCAATGAGTACATCGCACGCTTCGTCTTTTCCTTTGTATCCTACTATCCCACACATTGCTATCTCCTTCTCCCGTATCCCTTGATGTGTTTCTGAGGCGCCCGTGCAACAGCCAGAGCGTCTTCCGGAACGTTCTTTGTAATAGTGGAGCCTGCCCCAATGACCGTATTTCTGCCAACCGTAATGGGGGCGACGAGGGCCGTGTTGCTGCCTATGAAAGCGTTATCCTCAATCACAGTCTTATTTTTTTTCTTGCCGTCATAGTTACAAGTAATTGTGCCCGCGCCGATGTTAACGTTGCGGCCTATCTCGGAATCACCGATATATGAAAGGTGGCTTGCTTTTGCTCCTTCCTTGACCGTAGAGTTTTTGATCTCTACGAAGTTACCGATTTTAGCTCTTTTCCCGATAACGCTGGCGGGTCTTACACGGGAGAACGGGCCTAACACGGCGCCTTCCTCTATCTCGGCCCCGTCAATGTTTACGAAACTCTCTACCACCACGCTGTTTTTGAGGGTAGAATTATGTATAACGCAGTTCGGGCCGACAGTTACATCTTCACCGATAGACGTATTTCCCGTGAGATAGCAATTAGGATATATGATGGTATCCTTACCAATGGTTACCTGTGTTTCGACATAGATATTGCGGTCAAGCAATGTGACGCCTTGGTTCATGAGCCTATCCAGTATCCGGTCCTTCATGATTATACTGGCGTTCAGCAGTTCTCGACGCGTATTTATACCGAGAACCTCGGAGGCTTTCCGGTGATGGTAGGAGCGAACCTGTCTGCCATCTTTTTGCGCAACATCGCATATATCGGTAAGATAATACTCACCTTTCTTGTTCCCAGGGGTGATGGCTTTTAGATAATCGAAGGCGTTGCGGGGCATGATACAAATTCCCGTGTTTATCGCTGTGATCTTCTTTTGCTCTTCCGTGGTGTCATTCTCTTCTACGATCTTGCTGATCAGCCCGTTCTTAGTGATCACCCGGCCGTACCCTTTTGGATTTTCAACATCGGTGATCATAAAAGTGATCTCCCCGGTCTTTTTGTAAGTATCCAGAAAATTTTTAAGTGTGGAATCCTCCATAAGGGGTACGTCCCCATACAACACGAGAATGGGACCGTCCCTGAGAAAACTTTCGGTGGTGAGCAGGGCATGGGCGGTTCCTTTTTGTTCGGTTTGAATACAGAAACGTACATTACGACCTTTCAGGTAGCCTTCAACTTGCTCCTTCTGGTAACCGACCACTACTGATACTGCTTCCGGGTAAAGTGTTTCGGCGCGATCTACGACGTGGCCGATCATCGGCTTCCCCATGATCCTGTGCATGACTTTTGATTTTGACGATACCATCCGCTCGCCCTTCCCTGCAGCGAGTATTACAATATTAAGCCCCTTCATTATATAATCTCCTTTTTTCCCCAAAACCAAGGTTGTAAAAATGCTGAATTCATAAAGCTATCCCACAGCGGCACGACCATAATGATCTGGCTGGTCAGGCCAGAGGGATAATCATAGCGCTGAGAATGAAAATGCCCAATATGACGTACCTCCTTTTCATGGATACCGTGGGCCGCAAACATCCAGAATTTATAGAAAATGACCGGAGCACCGAGAAAGAGGGTCATTACGATCAATATTTTGAAATAGGCGATAAATGCCTCGGTAATCCCCGTGAAAATGAAGGCACTCTTGTCATACATTAACATTACGAATGGTCGCATGAGGATATCAAGTACCTTTCCTTTGAAATAATAGGTGAAGACGAATGTGACAGTGACGGCAACGTACCTTCTCTCCGCAGGCCCTGCAGACATCCTGGCTTCATGATCCTCTTTAACGACTTCCTCCTTAAGAAGATTTTTTTGGCTATTCAGAGCCCCTGTGTTGTGTGAGCTTGCCTAAGCGCTTTCCCGAGCAACCTGGGCGAGGTCAGGCATTTTTGATGGGCCTATACGGGCAGGACCACGACCAATATTGCGCTGATTTTCTGTAGCCCCAAACTCAAGCATAATTTAATAAATTATCACAAAAATGGACACATATAAATGGAAAACAACCGCAAGTGCCGGTCACCAATGCCTTGACATTTGTAAGAATGATTATTATAAAAATATAACTGCCTCACTAAACATCACTAAATGGTGGAGCATGGTATTTTACAGAGATGTACAAGTAAAACTGACGCTCCAGAGACTCACGATCACCAAGTGTCTGGAAACCAACATGGAACATCTGCTGACTGTGGATATCTACACTGCTGTTTCTAAAAAAAATACCGCCATGCCTCTTTTAGGCCATGCATAATGCCATCCCATCCATGATACTGAAGCATACGAGGAACATAGCAGAACTTTCGGTTGATGTCGATATGAAGAAGTTTGGCTCCAATACCAGGGAATATTATCGCCTTGATTTGTGTGGTATGAGGAGATTGTCTGATGTTCAAGCTGATTTTACATTGGCTGTGCCCGAGTCCCGGAGACACAATTTTGCTATGATAAATAACTTTATTGATTTTTATTGCATCTATCCCGAATGCGGGAAACGAAAATAATGAGGGGACATATGAATGGACCATTATTATCAGTGTATCGGTATGGCAGCGCTCGGGGCTGTAGATCGGCTGTCTGCTTAAGCGGGGGTCGGGGCGGTGTATCCATGATCAACGCATTATAACGGTAAGAATTCAATGGACGTCTTATTACTCTCACGGCTTCAATTTGCGGTTGCCACCTATTTTCATTTCCTCTTTGTTCCCCTCACTTTGGGGTTGTCTTTGCTCTTGGCTGTCATGGAGACCATGTATGTCAGAACGGGGAACCACGAATACAAAGCGATGGCCAAATTCTGGGGAAAGCTTTTCCTCATCAATTTTGTAATAGGAATCGTCACGGGAATTACCCTTGAATTTCAGTTTGGAACGAATTGGTCGCGCTATTCAAGGTACGTAGGGGATGTTTTCGGTCCTCTCCTGGCTATCGAGGCTACTGTGGCCTTCTTTCTTGAGTCGACCTTCGTTGCGGTGTGGGCCTTCGGTTGGGAGAAACTGAGCCGCCGTATGCACGCGGTAAGCATATGGCTTGTCGCAATAGCGGCAAATACCTCGGCCGTCTGGATACTCATTGCCAATTCATGGATGCAGAGTCCCGTCGGGTTTGTCATGAAGAACGGAAAACCGGTATTGGACAATCTGGTCACCGTGATCACCCAGAAGTATGCTGCCCTTACGATCATGCATACTTTGGGGTCGGCCTATATACTTACGGGATTTTTTGTAATGGGTATCAGTGCGTATCATATTCTCCGCAGAAGAGACCTTTCGTTTTTTCTCAAGTCCTTCAGATTGGCCCTTGTGTTCGCTCTCATTTTTTCTATTTTCGAGATTGTGGAAGGCCACCTTCACGGGGTAAACCTAGCAAGCAAACAGCCCGCGAAACTTGCCTCCATGGAGTCTCATTGGTCCACCGAAAGCCATGCGCCCATATATCTTTTCCTTATACCCGACCCGGACAACGAAAGGAACAAGGTGGAGATCGGTCCTGTTCCAGGCGCACTGAGCATTATGGCATATCACAGGCCGAATACAGTGGTAAAAGGGCTTAAGGACATACCAAAAAGCGAAAGACCGCCGGTTATCGCCACTTTTATTGCGTTCCGCCTCATGGTGACTCTCGGGGGCTTCTTTTTTCTTCTCACGATTATCGGGTGGTTCAGGAGACACACTCTTGAATCCAGCCCATTGTTCCTGAAGACGATAATATACGCGATGCCTCTCCCGTACATCGCGTGTGCGCTTGGATGGACGGTAACCGAAGTTGGGAGACAGCCATGGATCGTGTACGGTCTCATGAAAACTGCTGATGCGGCCTCACCGATCTCGACCATCCAAGTCTCCGTCTCGCTCGTTGCGTTCACAATAATCTATACGTTCCTTGGAATTACGGCATTTTATCTTATAGCTAAATATGCGCGGAGAGGCCCCGAATCTTCGCTGAATACAGAGAAAGGAGGAGCGGGCAATGCTTGAGACCACGTGGTTTGTTCTCTGGGGCGTGCTGTGGGCTCTCTATTTCATGCTCGACGGGTTTGACATTGGAGTAGGCATGCTGAGTTCATTTGTCGCACGCGATGAGAAGGAACTCCGTGCTGTCTACCGTTCCATAGGGCCTTTTTGGGATGGAAACGAAGTTTGGCTCATAACGGCCGGAGGCGTTACGTTCGCCGCATTTCCCGCCGCGTACGCAGTCCTGTTCAGCGCCTTTTATTCGCCCCTTATGCTCATACTCTTCGGGTTGATCATGAGAGGGGTATCGCTTGAGCTGAGAGGAAAGGTGGAGTCAGATCTGTCGAGGAGATTTTGGGATGTCTGCCTGGTCTTCGGAAGTTTTATCCCCGCCCTGTTATTCGGAGTTGCCTTTGCGAATATATTCAAGGGAATCCCCATTGATAACGAAGGACTCTTCCACGGGGGCATGGTGACGATACTCCATCCTTATGGCCTCGCTGGCGGATTTCTATTCGTAGCTCTGTTTCTCATGCATGGGGCCCTCTGGCTCAGCATCAAGGTTCATGGCAATGTGGGACTCCGGGCGGAAGGAGTTGCGCAAAAAATGTGGTACGTGGTATTATTTTTTGCGATTGGTTTCTTGGCGTTGTCTTTCAAAGAGACAAGCCTGTTCGGCAATTATGTAAAGAGTCCCGCTCTTTTCGTGATTCTCCTGGTCACGCTTTGCGCCCTGTTTGGGGCGAAAATTTACATGTATAAAGGCATCTGGTGGAAAGCTTGGTGGGGTTCAGCTGTTACCATAATGGGGACTACATTATTTGGAGTGGTGGGACTCTATCCAAGCCTCCTGCCATCGAGCTTGGACCGTTCCTATAGCCTCACTATATATAATGCCTCATCCAGTCCGCTGACTTTGAAGATAATGCTTGCCGTAGCCTTGATTTTTGTCCCCGTGGTCCTGCTTTATCAGATATGGGCGTACAGGGTGTTTAGGGGTAAAATTTCGGAGGAAAGCCTTGATTATGAGAATAGATATTGATCAAAAACCAATCACACGAAGGAGGAGATCATATGGCTGAAAGACTACAGGTGTACAAGTGCGAAGTGTGCGGAAATATCGTTGAAGTCCTTCACGGGGGACCTGGACAGTTTGTCTGCTGTAACCAGCCCATGATATTGTTGAAAGAGAATACAGTCGATGCATCGCTTGAAAAACATGTGCCGGTGATTGAGATGAACAGCGACGGGATTAAGGTCAAAGTAGGAACAGTTGCTCATCCTATGGAAGAGAAGCACTATATCGAATGGGTTGCAATTGTTGCAGACGGTAAAGAATATCGTCAGTTCCTTTCCCCGGGCGGAACCTCTGAAGTGTTTTTTCCGATCAGGGCAGAGAAAGTGGAAGCCCGGGAATATTGTAACCTTCACGGGCTCTGGAAGTCGTAAGCAGGGCGGGTTGCCTAGAAAGCCTCTCTTGGAACACTAACGGATGGCTCTGAAAGGAAATTGAAGGGTACATAAATGGAACAACATGCTGGTGAGCTTTGTGTCTCTATTTTGAATTTACCCAAGTTGCAGACGAAGAATGGTTTCCGGAAACAGCAAAGCCTGGCGCGCAATTTGAAGAGGAGGAGAGGAGGGCTATGAAACAAGGCACCATGCTCTTCTCGGTAATCTTGAGAACAAAACGGTTTTCAAAAAAGGGAAAACCCGTGAAATGGCGGTGCAGAAATTGCGGTTATATCAGCTAGGGAACGGAAGCACCGGGAAAATGCCCGGCCTGTGCTCATCCTCAAGTCTACCAGGAGTTGTTTGCCGAGAGCTATTAGAGACGTCCCGACGTGTGCTCGAAAGATACTCTTTATGCAATACCGTGAACGAAAAGGTGCGATAAGGCTTCTATCCTTAATTGACCTGTTCTGTCGTATAATTTAAGGATGGATTGGGCATTTCATGTGAGAAAGTCATGTCTTTTTCCTTGACACCACTCTTTGCCATCTGTTAGGGTTTGTGCCATGGATAAGGAGGAGATTCGAAAAATTTACAGCAGATATGCTGCTGTTTATGACGTGATCTTCTCCCAATCATTCCTGCCGAGAATCAGACTCGGGCTGGAAAAGATAGGCATAAAAAAGGGAGATACGATTATTGAAGTGGGCGTGGGGACAGGTCTGTCGTTTCCCCTGTACCCGGATTCGTGCGTTGTCGCGGGGATCGACATAACCAGGAAAATGCTTATAAAGGCGAAGGATAAGAAGGAAAAGCGTGGTTTTGACCACATATCTCTCTTTGAAATGGACGCAGAAAATATTACCTTCGCTGATGATAGTTTTGATTACGCTGTAGTGCCCTTTGTGGTGAGTGTAGTTCCCGACCTGGTCCTGATGATGTCGGAGATCAGGCGCGTAAAAAAGAAAAACGGCAATTATTGTGATCAACCATTTCCAGAGCAAGAGCTCGGTTCTTACGAAGCTCGAAAGACTCTTTTCTCCCATGTTTCTGAGACTCGGGTGGAAGGCGGCGGTGCCGATTGATCTGCTGTCGAACCAATGCAATTTATATATTGAGGAAGTTTTCAAGAAATACAGACTGGATCCGTGGTTTATCATTCATGCGACAAACAAGAAGTGACCAATGAAGATAGCCGGAATACAGTTTTCATGCACGAAGGATAAGGAAAAAAATACGGAAAAAGCACTGAAAATTATTGATATGGCCATAGATGCACAAGCGGCCGTTATCTGTTTTCAGGAACTTTTCAACCTCCCTTGGTTTCCGAAGGGCAAAGACAAAGAAGCCTTTGAGCTGGCAGAAGAACTGGAGGGTTATTCGATCAGCCGGATAAGAGAAAAAGCAAACTCCTCTGAAACGGTTATGCTCGTACCTTTCTTTGAGAAGGATGGTGACCGCTATTACAACAGTTGCGCCGTTATTGACAAGGGCGAGATAGCGGGAGTCTATAGGAAGATTCATATACCGGACATCCCGTTGTGGGAAGAGCAATTCTATTTTTCCACAGGTGACAAAGGATTTCCCGTGTTTGAGACGTCCAGGGGTAACATTGCAGTTCAAATCTCGTGGGACAATCTCTATCCAGAGGGGGCCAGAATACTTGCGCTTAAGGGTGCGGATATCGTGTTTTCACCCACGGCATGCGCATTTAAATCCCAACGCATCTGGGAGACAGTTATTTCAGGAAATGCCATAACGAATGGCCTTTATATCATGAGAGTCAACAGAGTGGGCAGCGAAGATGTTCAGGATTTCTATGGGATGAGTTTTTGCGTGAACCCAGAAGGAGAGCTCGTGGGTGGACCGACTGGCAGAGGCGACAGTATTATTCTCGCGGATGCGGACTTGGATTACCTCAGGGAAATGAGAAGAGAGTGGCCTATATTGAAAGAAAGGAAGCCCAACCTCTACGCTGAGGTGCTGATGGGGTCTAATGAGCGCTGACCCTTCGCTGTGCATTGTATGTGCCTGGCGGAAAGACTGCCAGAAGAAATTCCTGAAAAGACAGGATGTAGAATTCAGATGTCCCGATTTCACGAAAGATATGTCGATAAAGATTATGGAGAAGTCTGATGCTGAGACAAAAAATAGCAGTCATCATTGAGGGATCAATTGCACGTTGCATGGAAGAAGGCACAGTCCCTCATGGCCTTGCTATAAACCCCGTAATAGATATACCTAGGGAGGAACAATTCGGAGATTACTCGTCGAACATCGCTTTCTTTCTGGCACCGAAAGTCAGGAAGAGTCCTCTGGAAATAGCCAGGATGCTGATAGGGGGTATGGTCTTTGATGATGTATGCGACAAAGTTGAGGTGGCAGGGAAAGGATTCATCAACTTCTATGTAAGAGATGACGCATGGAGACGGGCCCTGAGAAACACATATGAAGCAGGTATTGCTTCTCTTTATCCGAATGTCGGTGGTGGTAAAAAAGTCCTGATAGAATTTGTAAGCTCAAATCCCACAGGTCCTTTGCATATCGGACACGGTCGTGGGGCGGCGGTAGGCGATGTTCT
The DNA here is from genome assembly GCA_031274925.1 of Syntrophobacterales bacterium. Taxonomy (NCBI): domain Bacteria; kingdom Pseudomonadati; phylum Thermodesulfobacteriota; class Syntrophobacteria; order Syntrophobacterales; species Syntrophobacterales bacterium. Next base: position 11,131 of record JAISPL010000008.1, read on the forward strand.
CTCCAATATGCTAAAAAGGACGGGTTATGAGGTAGTCAAAGAATACTATGTAAATGACGCAGGCAAGCAGATACGGACGCTGGGAGAGTCGACCTACCTCAGATGGAAAGAATTAAAAGGAGAGTCCGTGGAATTTGCGGAAAATCTCTATCAAGGCGAGTATGTGAAAGATATTGCCGCCCTCATCGTCAAAAAGGGTTTAGATGTACCCGAAGACAGAGATGAGGCGGTCAGGTTCATGGCTTCTTTCGCGAGCGAAGAAGTGCTGATGGTTATAGAATCGGATCTTGAAGCGTTCGGAGTAAAATTTGACAATTATTTCAGAGAAACATCTCTTTATCGGCGCGGGATGGTGGAGTCAACGCTGGATCTGCTCAAAAAGAAAGACTATGCATATGAAAAGGATGATGCCCTGTGGTTCAGAACAAGTTCCTTTGAGAAAGATGAGGATAGGGTTCTCATTAAATCTGATGGAGAAAAGACCTACTTTGCCTCCGATATAGCGTACCACCAAGACAAACTTCAACGGCAATTCGATATGCTCGTTGATATCTGGGGATCCGATCATCATGGGTACATCCCGAGGATGAGGGCTTCCCTTCAGGCGCTCGGATTAAACAAAGAAGCCTTGAAATTCCTTCTGATCCAGTTTGTGACCCTGCTCAAGAACGGAAAACCTGTAGGGATGTCGACTAGATCTGGAGAATTTACCACTCTCAGGGAAGTCCTGGATGAAGTGGGGAAAGACGCAGCGAGATTTTTTTTCTTAATGCGGAAGTGTGATGCCCACTTGGAGTTTGACTTGGATCTTGCAAAGAAGACATCGAATGAAAATCCGGTCTATTACGTTCAGTATGCCCATGCCCGTATCGAAAGTATTTTCAGAGTGGCGGCGGAGGGAGGCATTGCCCTCGAGTTGGTCAAAGATGCTGATGTCAGTCTCCTCCAAATGAAAGAGGAAATCAGTCTGATCAAAATGATTCTCCAGTATTATTCTGTCTTGGAAGGCGGTGCAACCAGCTTTGAACCTCATCGAGTGACTTTTTATCTGCTTAATCTCGTGGCTAAATTTCACAGTTATTATAATAAGGCGAGAGTGTTGGGTGTTGACCCGGATCTGACTCTCGCCCGGTTGTTACTCCTTAAAATGCTTAAAAAAACCATCAAGGACGGCTTGGATATCTTGGGTGTGTCGTCTCCCGAGAGAATGTGACCTTTCATATCGCCATGGCGAAATTAAAGGAGTAGATAGGAATGGCAAAACCTAAGAGTAAGACCAGGGAATATATTGAGTCGCTTATTATAGCGCTTGTAATTGCTTTTTTTGTAAGAAGTTTTTTTATACAGGCCTTTAAGATACCGTCGAGTTCCATGGAACCGACCCTCCTTATCGGTGATCACCTTCTGGTGAATCGCCTGAAATATGTGGTGAAGGTCCCCTTTACGGACATGGTCATATGGGATATTGGTAAACCTAAGAGGGGAGAAGTAGTGGTCTTCCGTTATCCGGTGGATACAGGCAAGGACTTCATTAAAAGGGTTATTGCCACCGAAGGCGAAAGAGTGGAGATAAGAGACAAGACAATCTATGTGAACGGAAAGAAGATTGAAGATCCATGGGCTTGCTTCAGCGAAAAGACGATCATCCCCGGATTTCTGTCGTCGAAGGATAACATACCGCCGGTAGTAGTGCCTAAGAACTCATATTTCGTAATGGGCGACAATCGGGATAAGAGCCTTGACAGCAGATTCTGGGGTTTTGTAAAAAAGGACCTATTTGTCGGTAAGGCGCTCATTCTTTATTTCTCTTGGGACAGCGATTCGCCGGACTGGTCCCATCGCGTAAGATGGGATAGGATCGGTAAACTCATCAACTAAGTCCCTCCCGCGATAGACTTTTCGAACAGGTATATGCTAATATTGTAAGAGATAATGCGGACTTCTATAAAAAAATGGTTCACAGTCTCTTTTGTGATAGCGGCACTGTCGGTATGTTACAGTGATGTCCGCGCGGGGCATGCCGGATCCGTGCTCTCTTTCCTTAAGGGGTATAGGGCAGAAACACGAGGCCGTCACGACGAGGCCTTAGATCTGTACAAAAAGGTTCTTCAGGCAGATTCCCGGTCTGCCGATATCAGGACCGAGATTGCCTTACTCTATATTAAAAAGGGAGAGTTTCAGAGAGCAGAGGGGTTACTTAAAGAGGCTATCGGGATAAACGGGAATAGCAGGAATGCCCTTATGCTTCTTGCGAGTCTGTATTCCACCACCAACGAGTTGGCCAAGGCGAAACCACTGTATGAGAAATGTATCCAAATGGACGACGAGGACACAGAGGCCTACCTCTATCTCAGCACCATATACATTGCAGAAAAGAGCTACACAGAGGCCCTGAAGAACTATGAAAGGATCCTCTCGTATGACAGTGACAATGTGCTGACTCTCTACCATGCAGGTGTACTGAAGGCCGAAATGAATGATTATGATGGGGCAAGAAAGTGCTTAAACAGAGTAACCGAGTTGAAACCCAATTACGAACCTGCCATCCTTGGACTGGGCGCTGTTTTCGAAATGGAGGGGAACTTTGACAGGGCAAACGCTCTATACGAAAAGATGCTGCTTGCGGACCCGGAAAACAAAAAAGCGCGTTCGCGGATAGCGAACCTGTACGTAAGAAAGGGTCAATACGACAAGGCCATCAATGAATTTGAAAAGATGTCGGACATAGACAGGGGAGACCTCTCTATCAGAGTTAAAATCGGTCTTCTCCACTTGGAAGAGGGGAGATACGATGAAGCAATAAGGGAGTTCAATTTTCTCCTTGCCCCTGAACCTGATAACAGCTCGGTTCGTTATTACCTTGCCATGGCTTGGAAGGAAAAGGGGGATGCAAAGGAGGCAATAGCCCAGTTTCTGAAGATCGGGTCTCAATCCGAAGAGTTTATTAATGCAGTAAAGAATCTGGCTTTTCTCTACATAAAGACCGGCGCCATTGATGAGGGTATTGTCAAGGTAAGAGAGTTGCTTCTTCAGAAGAAGGATAATTTTGACCTCTATGCCCTTTTGTCAATGTTGTATGAGGAAAAAGGAGAGTTCACGAGAGGGATTGATACTCTGGAAGAGGCTAAAGTCCTGTTTCCAGCCAATGTGGATATCACTTACCAGATAGGGATGTTATATGAAAAAGCGGGTAATACGGATAAAGCCCTCAGTTGTATGGACCAAGTTCTGAAGGTGGATCCTGAATATGCCCATGCCCTGAACTTTATCGGGTATATGTGGGCGGAGAAGGGGACCAATCTCGACAAGGCAGAGGAACTGGTCAAAAAGGCTTTAAAAAAGAAGCCAGAGGACGGCTATATCCTTGATAGTATCGGATGGGTTTATTACAAGAAAGGCAATTACAAAATGGCCTTAGTGGAGATACTTAAGGCTCATCAGGCGTTGCCTGACGATCCTACAATCACCGAACACCTCGGGGATGTATATCTGAAAATGGGAGATTACGAGAAGGCGCTTGACTCCTTCGAGAAGTCGGATAAGCTTGAAAAAAAGGAAGAGAAGAAAAGGCTTCTTGAACAGAAAATAAAAGGTGTTCAAGAGAAAATCAAGTGAAAAAAGGGTTTGTCTTGATATGCGCGTTGCTCCTTCTTCCGAGTTGCGCGTTATTCCCCCGCAGGGCTGCAGAGATCAACTGGCCGGAAAAAATCGACTACATGCAAGCGTTGTGTGAACTTGACATGGCGTGGAAGGGCATGAACTATTCGGGTTCAATGTCCTTGAGTCTTGATTATCCGGATAAGCTGCAGTTCGAAATATACGGTCCCGTGGGAAATACCATCGTTTACCTGAAAAAAGACGGAGATAGGTTCCTTTTGGTTGCAGGAGATGAAAAATTTTCTGATGAAAATGCTTTCGAAGAGAAATTTGACATCACCCTTCGTAATTTCCTTGATGATGTTACCTTGAGAACCAAGCTGGAGAACAGTGCGGACAGCCTTTACGCGGTAAGGGAGCGTTACAGGGTCTCGTATAATCTGAGTGACCAGAATAACAAAATCTGCTGGGAAGGAGCGGAAGGCAGAATCTGTATACGCTTCTTTGAAGCGCGGTTCAATAAAGAGTGAGCGGTGGAAAGGCTCTGTATAGGTACGGTGAAAGATTATGACGTTGGCGCCATTAAGGATTTCATCGTAAGAGGTTTTCAAGAGATCAATTTCGAGGTAAAGGGTGCGAAAGTTCTCTTGAAACCTAATCTTCTGAGCGGCAAGCCCCCTGAAAAGGCGGTTACGACTCATCCGGCGATTATTCGGGCCATGAGTGAGCTGTTGCTTGACAAGGGGTGTGAAGTGCATGTGGGAGATAGTCCAGGATATGAATCCACTGAAAAATCACTTAAACTTTCAGGTGTTATGAGTATTATAAAACAACTTGGGTTAAGTATTGCCACCTTTGATAGTAGAATAATTAAGGAAAATGAAGGAATATCCCCTTACAGGAGTTTCATATTAGGAGAGGACCCAGATGGCTACGACGCGATTATTAATTTGCCCAAGTTTAAAAGCCATACTATGATGGGACTCACGCTGGGCGTGAAGAACACCTTCGGGTTTATTCCGTCGAAGGAGAAGGCAAGGTGGCATCTGCGGGCAGGAAAGGACCGGCTGCTTTTCGCGGCGGTCCTCATTGATGTGCACAATATTGTGAAGCCGGCGCTCACATTTCTGGACGGTATTACGGGCATGGACGGGGAAGGCCCTTCAAATGGAAGGGTTCGTCAGTTCGGTCTGGTTGCCATGTGCCGGGATGCGTACATACTGGACCATGTCATTGAAAGTATGGTGGGAGCGAAATCGGTGCTTCCCATCAGCAGGGTAGCCAGGAGACACGGTTTGATAGGGTCTTATGAGAAGAATGATTTTGGAGTTCCAGAGGTCAAGAACTTTGTCATGGCTAAAACGACAGATACGGATTGGGCTCTACCTGAGTTTGTCAAAAATATCCTCAAGAATCTTTTCGTAAAGAAGCCTAAACTGCGCAAAGATTTGTGTAAAGGGTGCGGGGTGTGTGTAGATGTCTGTCCTGCCACGTCTCTTTCGTTGTCTGGAGGATCGGTCGAATTTGACTACCGTACATGTATACGGTGCTATTGCTGCCAGGAGATGTGCCCGGAAGGTTCTATAAAAGTTTAAGAATGAAGAGGGATGAACAATGAAAAAGGGTGCGGTAGAAAATTGCGGTAGATGCGGAAAAGGCGTCAGAGAGGCGGGTATCAGAGGGGAAGGTGCCGGGAACCAAAGGATTCTTTGTAAAAAATGTTTGAAGTCTATTTACCCGGAGGGCAAGGACTTGCCTGTGACGATGGATATGGACGGAAATCTCTATTTCATAGATAAACCGAGAAATGTGGTAATGGTATTCTTTGGTTATGGGAATATACCATATTCTTCATGTACCGAAATCAGTCTGGAAGAAGACGAGTACTGTGGTTGCGGTTTCAACCTTTACTGATATATGCTGCGTGATGCCGGCGTACCGGGAGGCTACCGATTTTTCCCTGCCATCGAAGGAAGAATGCTCATCGCATAACCATTTCCGACCAAGTAGGTCATGTACCCCTGCTTTGTCCCCGTGATGATAACCTTGGCACGGGATGGCAGTGCAAGTTCCTCAATAAGGGCGCTGACCGTTTTTTGCCTTTGAAGTGTAATCTGCAAGAAAACCCCTAAGAATCTTTCGGCAAATACTCCCTGAACATGGCAGGGAATCTATTTCTATTTTCACGGGGTCCATGCCCCGTTTCTTTGTGGAAACGCGAGAGGGTAGGGCAGGGATAATCCATATGAGAAAGCCCTCATTGCCTCATGAAGGGCTTGAAGTCTTTCCCGTCAAAGAAAAAGCATTTTTCCATATTGATCACATCGGCGCAGTTTGTCACATCTTCAATCTGATCGTAAAGCCTGATGCACGACCCGCAATCAGAGCTGAGATTTCTCGGAATAGGTATCAGCTCGAAGTTGAAACCACGCTCTTTTAGTTTCTTTTCGGCCTTCAATACATCATGAATGCTTTTGTAAATCAGGTAATAGGAATGTTCTCTATTGTCGGACAATGTTTTCAACCGCCTCCAAAAAGGTGATAATATCTCTTCTATTCGTGAAATAGCCGGGGGATACTCTCACTGAGCCATGAGGAAATGTGCCGATGGTCTTGTGCGCCTGAGGGGCGCAATGGAGTCCTGCTCGTACGCAAATCCCCCTCCTGCTCAGTCCATAACTTACTTCGGAAGGCAGTTTGCCGGTAACATTAAAGGACACCACAGGTACTGCGGGACCTTTTTCGTAATGACCATATACGACGATTCCGTCTATATTTCGCAAACCGGTGACCAGGAGGTGAATAAGGCTTCTTTCCTTTTTCATTATCCTTTCCATTCCAATTTTTTCAATGAGAGTGAGGCCTCCTAAGAGGGATGCAATGCCTGGTGTATTGGGGGTGCCGCTCTCATATCTGTCAGGCAGAAACGCCGGATGCTCCAGTGACTCTGAATTGCTTCCCGTGCCTCCAAATTGCAATGGTCGGGGGTCTACGCCTTTCCTTATGTAGATCGCTCCCACACCCTGCAACGCGTAAAGAGATTTGTGACATGAGAAGCACAAGACATCTATTTGATCTCTTTCTATGTCGATGGGTATGGACCCTATGGTCTGACATGCATCTACAATCAAAAGTGCATCACGGATCACGCTTTTGATCTCTTTAAGATTTTGAACGGTACCCGAAACATTCGAACCGTGGTTGATGATAACGGCCCTTGTATTGTTCCTGAGAAGGGCCTTAATCCGCATGGGGTCGAGCGTGCCGTCCCTTGCCGAGCATTGGGCTGCCGACACTGTGACCTTCTTTTCGTTTTGTAAGAACGTAATGGGCCTCATCACTGAGTTGTGCTCCATTGATGTGGTAATCACATGATCCGATTCTCTTATGAGTCCGAGTATGGCAAGATTCAGGGATTCCGTACCGTTTCGAGTGAAAATCATGCGTTCAGAATCTATGCCATTGACGAATGAGGTCAGTCTCTCCCTTGCCTCAAAGATGATCCTGGCGGCCTCCACAGAGGCCGGATGTCCCCCTCTGCCGGGATTACCTCCTACGCTCCTGATAAAGTGATTGAAAAAACGGAGGGTTTGAGACGGCTTCGGGTGTGATGTGGCTGCGTTATCTAGATAAAGCATGTCGTGCGAAGAATGGGCCGACTCTTGATTCTTGCCTGCGGTCGTTTTCAATACTTTGTTTTTCCATTATGGCCTGATGACGTGCGTTGCGCGGAGGAAAGATGAGGATATTTCGTACATATTACCTATTCTGCCTACCTTGACTTTGTCCGTGAGGTGAAAATAATCAAGGCAGGTTCCGCACGAGAGAACTTCAGTACCCATGTTTGTGATATCCGTGAGGGTACCGACATATTCCGATCCATCAACCACCAGTTTCACCCCTCCGTTTAGAAGAACAACTCTCCAAGGCGGCACGTCGAGTTCTTTGAGGGTGTGAAGAAATGAATTCATAAGCAGTCTGCCTAATTCATCGCTGCCAATGCCCACGGTTTCGGTGTTGATATAAACCAGGAGTTGTTTCTTGTTTTGAATAACCACTTCGCTTTGTGAAAGATTCGTGGCGGGTACCTGTCTTGTCCCTCTCAGGATATACCGGGAACCATCGCTTTTCTCCTCGGATACGACCGAAAAACCATGGGAAACGAGAAAGCGCTTTACATTGTCAGCCGCCACATCGCTGTCAAGGACTATCTCTATTTTATCGACAGCATGCTTCTCTAGAAACTTTTTTGTCTCTATGACCGGAACAGGACAGGTCAGTCCGGTCAAATCCAGTGTATCCATCAGATATAGTATACGACAATATGCACTGATGTGCCAATTAATAATAGGAATAGAATATGAGTAGCGATACCCGAGAGGAATTACAGGAATATCGCAGAGGAAAATTTGACCATGGAGTGCCGAATGTTCATTTCCTATGGTATCAATGGAATCCCGCATATCTCTCTATATCTCTCTCTTCATTCTTTCGCGTCCATTGATCTTTCACTTGCCATTATACATCTGAAGCCACCTGTCAAGCTCACGCTTAATCGCTTTTGGCCTGATCCGGCAGGATCAGCGTATATTGGCAGCCCGTAGAGGCGTTTCCATTTCCTGCCCGTGTTCCACGACAAAATACCGAGATACTGCGCAATTTCCTTATCCGCCAGAAGCCATCCCATCCTTCGTTCATCTTACCTCATCCAATCGCCCGCCTTTACGCCTGCCCTGCCGTCTCGCTGCCTCTCGCTCCCCAATCGCCCGCCTTA
>JAISPL010000009.1 GCA_031274925.1 Syntrophobacterales bacterium
ACTAAACTTGATTGAACGTTTCTGGGGCTGGCTCAAATCTCGGCTGCGTAGTATCTTGCATCTATTCGATTCATTTGACGATGCCCTTGCAGACTGTTTTAAAGTAGGGTGAGTATAACGGCACGCACCCCTATGAACCATTCCGAAACAAAACAACCGGATAGAATGCCGCTGACTCCCTCATGCAACTTGTTTAAGTAAGACTCAAAAATCGGTTGCTAAGTTACCCCGATGAAGTGGTAAGTCAAGCGACATAACAGAAGGCCTGAAATCGTACTTTAACGTCCGACAAGGATTCCTTGCCCAAGTCAAAAGCAGCCTGCTGTAAACCCTATACAGATCGACCAACAAGGTATTTGATAAACTTACGCAAAAAGAGGGAAGATTGCTCATGAAAAAGCATCCCCAAGTCACATCGAACAGGTATAGACATTCATGAGAGAGAGGAGCTATTCAATTACTAGAGACAGATCTCAAGGATTCAAAAACCGAGAAAGAGAGAACGAGACGCTGTATAAAACAGTAAGTCAGAACCGTATCAGCCTCTGCGGCTAAAGAACCTCTGATTGCCGACATATATGAGATTCGCATAATGAGCCATATATCTACCCCTCTTTCGACCGGGATAAGGTGCGTTTAGCCTTTTAATGCGAAAGAGGAGGAGATCGCGAATAACGGCAGAGCAACAAAGACTCTCGAATGGAGAGGTGAAAATAATTGAGAATAAAGACGTACTTCGGATTCAATAATCTGGTCTATTTTCTATTAGCGAACGCCTGCAAGCAGGGCCCAAGGTGCGAGGAATATGGGCTTCATCTCAATGATACCTCAAAGTCTGCCACAAGGCAGTTTAATTAATACTGGATAAATGGAAAAATAATTCCTACAATAAAGGTGTACGATTATGAAAGACGTACTAGCCCTAATTCTTGCTGGCGGAAGAGTAGACGAGCTTGATGTGCTCACTTTCTTCAGGCCGAAATCAATTATGCCCTTCGGGGGACTCTATCGGATTATCGATTTTCCCATGAGCAACCTCTCCCATTCAGGCATTGAGCGGGTAGGAATTTTTTCCCAGTACAGACCTCTCCATCTTATGGAGCATATATCTAATGGAGCCCCTTGGGACATGGCGGCGAGGGACAGATTCATCACCATTCTGCCTCCTTTCAAGGGACGGGAGATATCTGACTGGTATAAAGGAACAGCTGATGCCGTATATCAGAACCTTGATTTTGTTAGCCGTGCCAACCCTGAGTTGATCCTTATTCTTTCCGGTGACCACATCTATAAAATGGACTACCGGAGCCTCATTAATTTCCACCTTCGAAACAAGGCGGATCTAACCATCGCCTTTGCAAAGGTGCCCAAAGAGGGCGCCCATCGCTTCGGTCTCGCCCATATAGAAGAAGAGACCAAACAAGGGGGGAAAATACTTCAGTATGAGGAAAAACCCAAGAAGCCCGATTCTGAATGGGCATCCCTCACTATATATGTGTTTAAACCACAAGTCCTCCTGGACGCCCTCACGGCCAATGCCCAAAATAACTCCCATGAGTTCGGAAAAGACATCATACCGGAACTCCTAAAGACCTGCAACGTATACGGCTACACCCATAGAGGCTATTGGGGCTATACACGTACACCCCTCGAATATTGGCAGGCAAACATGGACCTCCTCGGCAGAAATCCAAAGCTGGATATCAGGAGCTGGGAGATATTGACAAACATTTCTCACAGAATTCTGAGAGACAGGCCGCCGGCCCTCATAGGGGAATCTGCGGACGTAGAAAATTCGCTGTTCTACGGGGGCTGTACAATAAAAGGCAAGGTAAAAAATTCTATCCTCTTCCCAGGGGTGACTGTTGACGAAGGGGCAGTGGTGGAAGATTCCATAATCTTCTTTAACACCATGGTCAAAAAGGGGGCGACTGTCGCGAGGACCATCATCGACATTCAGGTTGAGGTGGGCAAAGGCGCGAGGGTTGGTAAAGACGGTTACGGCGACCTTACCCTTATAGGAATGGGGGTCAAAGTTCCGGAAGGCATAACCATCCCAGAAGGCGTCAGAATCCATCCCAACATTAACGCTGAACATTTCGCAAAGAGCGAATATAAGCCCGGAGATGTGATCCAATGAATACCCGTACGATTCTTCTTGCAGGAGGTGTGGGAAGCAGGCTCAATATTCTCGTCCGACTCAGGGCTAAACCTGCGGTGCCCTTCGGGGGTATATACCGGATCATCGATTTCACCTTAAGCAATATTGCCAACTCGGGGCTTACGAATGTTGCCGTGCTTACCCAGTACAAGCCTCTATCCCTCATGGATCATATCGGCGACGGCTCTGCGTGGGATCTGTCCGGTCGGACTAGGAAGGTAAAAATTCTTCCTCCTAAAACAGGTGAAAAAGACTGGGACTGGTATAAGGGCACAGCTGATGCGGTGCGGCAAAACCTCGATTTCGTCACAGGCGATCCATCGTGCGACACCATACTCATAGTGTCTGGTGACCATGTTTATTCAATGGATTACAGGTCTCTCATAGACTTTCATAAAAGACATGGAGCGAAAGTTACCATCGCCATGATAAAAATTTCTCCAGAGGAAGCGTTTAACTTCGGCATGGGTGTCGTGGACAACCAAAACAGGATTGTCGCGTGGGAGGAGAAACCGAAAAAAGCAACCTCCGACCTGGCATCCATGGGCATTTACGTATTTGATAAAGAATATTTGGTCAGGATGATGAGAATGACGAAAGAGGGGGATTTTGGACAACATATTATCCCCAAAGCCATGAAGGAAGGAGTGGTATACGCATACCCCTTCAAGGGCTACTGGAGGGATGTGGGAACCCTTCAGGCTTACTGTGACGCCAATATAGACATGCTATCGCCTAAAGAGACATCGCTCGACCCGTGGGCATGGAAAACAAAAACAAACGTTTTCGCCGAGAATCTTTCCTATGATAGACCACCAACCAGGGTACTGCCCGGAGCGAGACTGGTCCGGTCATCAATCTCCCCTGGATGTGTTATTGAAGGACATGTAGAGCGGTCGGTACTCTCCCCGGGGGTAATTGTGGAGAAAGGCGCCGTAATCCTGGACTCCGTCATTATGCACGATACGGTGGTAAGAAAAGGCAGTTCAGTGGGAAGATGCATTATCGACAAGAAAGTTGTGGTAGGAAGGAATTCGTCGCTTGGGATGGGCGACTCCAGTATAAAAAACGCCGAGTTTCCAGAACAACTCAATTCCGGCCTCACCCTGGTAGGCAAACAAGCGATAATACCTGAAAGTGTAAGGATCGGGACAAACTGCATTATCCACCCTTTTACCACAAAAGTCGATTTCAAAGGCATAGTCGTTGCCGACGGAATGACGGTTAAAGTCCTGGAAAGCAGCGAATAGAGAAAGATGGTTGTTAGTCAAAAACATCCGTTAGTCGTTAGCAGTAAGTAAAGCGAGGACTAAAACAAGGCCTGGCGTCACGATCGTTAGTGCGTCGGCTTTCGCCGTCTTTAATACGTGACACGGAATCCAGAGGTTATCTGGCGCCGCCTCCACCGTCCATGGGACAAAGTGCAGAAAAATATGTAAAACGTTTGCTTTTTGCCATCTTTGATTTTTTAGTGTTCTAACGATTAGCTGTTTAGCCCCACCATGTCAATGTCGTCATAAATAAGGCAAGGCCTTTCCGGCCCACCCCGGTTTCACCATCGTACATCTGTCTTGCATGATCCTGCCACGCGTGAGCCCTATCCACCGTCGTGCTCTATTTTGCATACATCACCGAAGCAATAATATGCTATAATACGTGGCCGGATGAGCCTTGCAACGGTAAAGGCACCGGAGGGTCAACTTTGCAGGAGGCAGACTATGAGAGACTTGATAAACAGCCATTTTAGAATACTGGCGCTTATAATGGTCCTTTTTTTTCTTCTCTTTGTGGGAATGGAATCTTTAGCTCTGGCAAGAGCCGGAGGCGGCAGGTCTTCAGGATTCAAAGGATTTAGTTCTGGCCGTTCAAGCGGAACGTATCAGAGGTCGGCACCATCTGGAACCTACCGGAGCCCGATGACATCTGCGCCTAGTCCTGCCCCATATCAACAGCCTTCCCCTGGGAGAACGTTCATGTCCGGACTAGGCGGAGGGCTTGTCGGCGGCATGCTTGGAAGTATGCTTTTCCGTGGGTCCGGTTATAGCTACGGAGGTTCCGACTGGGGAGATAGAGGACATGGAATGGGAATGATGTTCGATTTTCTATTCTTGGCTATCATTGTAGCTGTCATATATTTCGTAATAAAACGCTTCCGCATGCGGAGGCAAGAAATGGCGTACAACTCCACAAGCTCTTACGGGACTGTTAGATACGATATGCCGTCGGACTATTACACGCCTCCCCCTCCAATCCAGAGTACAATCTATGGCGGACTCAAGCACATTAGCGAAATGGATCAATCCTTTGACGAGATCAGATTCAAGAATACCGCGGAAGACTACTTTTTCAAAATCCAGAGCGCGTGGGCAAGACGCGACCTCAATCCCGTCAAATACCTTCTAACACCCAAGATGCTCAATACGCTCCAAGAAGATATAAGCAGGTATATTGCGAACAAACAGACCAACCACTTGGAAAATATCGCAGTCCGGCAGATTGAGATCGTCGATGCGGTTCAGGATCAAGGTGAAGAATATATCACAGTGAAATTCCTTGCAAGCATTCTTGATTACACTACGGACGACACGACGGATCAGGTAATTTCGGGCAGTACAATTGATCCCATAAAATTTCTCGAATACTGGACATGGTCAAGGAGAGTGGGCGAGATAGACTGGATTCTCGCTGGTATCACACAGGAGCAGGATTACTGATTCTGGAGCTATGAAGATGGAAAATTCAAACCAGTCCACGCCACCCAAAGGTCCTGGCGCGGTTTTCTTCGAAGCAAGTGCAAGAGCGGACAAGATAGATCAGGCCTTGGACTGTTTTAGACAATCCTTTAACTGCTCCCAAGCTGTGGTCTCTGTATACGGTCCATGGTTCGGCCTTGACAGGGAATACGCCCTTAAGACATCGGCCGCATTCGGCGGAGGCATTGCCCGTTTAGGAGAAACCTGCGGGGCTGTAACAGGAGCCCTTATGGTCATAGGCCTCGCTTTCGGCAGAACAAAGGCGGAAGACAAAAATACGGTTGAGTTGACAAACCGGGTAACAGATCAATTCATCGAACGGTTCAAAAAACGCAATTTTACACTCCGGTGCAGTGAGTTACTGGGTTGCGAAGTTGGTACGCCCGAAGGCATGAAGTTTCTGAAAGAACATAACCTTCGGGAACGACTCTGTTCCCATTTCGTTAAAGATGCGGCAGAGATACTCGAAGAGCTTCTTTTTTCTGGAGTTTTGACTGATCAAAGGTAAAATCACTCTGGCTTTGCCCGCTACTGCCGTTACAACCTGTAATTCTCATATTTAATAGTGGCGGTCTTTTCAATGGAAAAAAGGTCGAAAAGGACCAAATGAAATCCACAGGAAAGGTTTTTACCTTGATGAGAACTTCGCTTTCAAGCCCTTCTGTCTACCCCCTTACGACTAACGGCATATACACCATACCTTACTTAAGAAGGGAAAAACCATGGGACATGTACTACATGCTCACGCCAGGACAACTCAGGTAGTGCGTAGAGAAATAATAAAATAGTCAAGAAAGCCTGATAAAGCTTGCAGTACATTATGGCGTGAATCTAAAAACTA